>NZ_CAUWHO010000039.1:0-20144 GCF_963558545.1 uncultured Tyzzerella sp.
TACATATATCCAAAATCTTTATTAGTAAAGTTAATACAAACACACATATATAATTTCCCATTTAAAAATATAAATCACCTCTTAATTGATATAAATCAACTTTTAATTGATATAAATAAAAATATTTTTTTAATAACATAAAAATTGTATAATTTTAAAATTTAGCTGTTTTAACCCCAATAAATAAACTATAAAACATTAAAAAAGACAAAGCACTTTTGTACTTTGTCTTTAAAACATTATAATTATTCAATAATAGAAACAACTGCACCAGAACCAACTGTTCTACCACCTTCACGGATAGCAAAACGTAAACCTTCTTCCATAGCGATTGGAGAGATAAGTTCAATTGTCATTTCAATGTTATCACCAGGCATACACATTTCTGTACCTTCTGGAAGATTGATAACACCTGTAACGTCAGTTGTTCTAAAATAGAACTGTGGTCTGTAATTGTTGAAGAATGGTTTATGACGTCCACCTTCGTCAGCTTTTAATACGTAAACTTGAGCAGTAAATTTAGTGTGAGGAGTGATTGAGCCTGGTTTACATAATACTTGACCTCTTTCAATCTCATCTCTTTGAACACCACGAAGAAGTGCACCAATGTTATCACCAGCTTCAGCAGTATCAAGAAGTTTACGGAACATTTCGATACCAGTAACAACTACTTTACGAGATTCTTCTGTAAGACCAACAATTTCAACCTCGTCAGAAACATTAAGAGTACCTCTTTCTACTCTACCAGTAGAAACAGTACCACGTCCTGTAATAGAGAATACGTCTTCTACAGGCATAAGGAATGGTTTGTCAGAATCTCTTTCTGGGTTAGGGATATATTCATCAATAACTTCAAATAATTTAACGATGCAATCGCCCCATTCACCAGATGTATCTTGAAGAGCTTGGTAAGCAGAACCTCTAATAACTGGAGAATCTTCAAATCCTTGTTCAGCTAAAAGGTCAGTAATTTCCATTTCAACTAATTCTAATAATTCTTCATCATCAACCATATCACATTTGTTCATAAATACAACGATTTTAGGAACACCTACTTGGCGAGAAAGAAGGATATGCTCTCTAGTTTGAGCCATAGGACCATCTGTAGCAGCAACAACAAGGATAGCACCGTCCATTTGAGCAGCACCAGTAATCATATTTTTAACGTAGTCAGCATGTCCAGGACAGTCAACGTGAGCATAGTGTCTATTAGGAGTTTCATATTCTACGTGAGTAGTAGAGATAGTGATACCTCTTTCTTTTTCTTCTGGAGCTTTGTCAATTTTATCAAAATCAACAGCACTACCTAATTGATATCTATCTGCTAATGTTTTAGTAATAGCAGCTGTTAAAGTAGTTTTACCGTGGTCAACGTGACCGATAGTACCAATATTAACGTGTGGTTTATTTCTTTCAAATTTTGCCTTAGCCATTAAAATTTTCCTCCTTAAAATAGAAAATATAAATTTATAATGTTTATATCTATTATAGTTAATATTTGTAAAAAATGCAAGTATTAATTGCACTTTTTACAAATATTTTTACTAAATAATATGTCTTTATATATAAAAATTGTAAAATAATTTTTAATCTTGACTTCTGCCAGCAGCAACTTTTTCTTGAATGCTTTTTGGCACAGCTTCATAGTGATGTACTTCCATAGTGTAAGTACCACGACCTTGAGTTTTAGAACGAAGGTCTGTAGAATAGCCAAACATTTCTGCAAGAGGTACAAAACCGTGAACTACTTGCATACCATTTAATGGTTCCATACCTTCAATTCTACCACGACGGCTATTCATATCTCCAATAACCTCACCAGTATAATCTTCAGGTACAGTAACATCTACTTTCATAATAGGCTCAAGTAAAGCTGGGTCAGATTTTTTCATAGCATCTTTAAATGCCATAGAACCTGCAATTTTAAATGCCATCTCAGATGAGTCTACCTCGTGGTAAGAACCGTCATAACATACAGCTCTTAATCCAACAACAGGGTATCCACCAATAATACCAGATTGCATAGCTTCTTGGATACCTTTATCAACGGCTGGTATATATTCTTTAGGAATAGCACCACCAACAATTTCGTTAACAAATTCGTAAGTTTTACCTTCGTTAGCATCCATAACTTCAAATCTGATTTTACAATGTCCATATTGACCTTTACCACCAGATTGTCTAGCATATTTGCTTTCAACATCAACATCTTTTCTAAATGCTTCACGGTAAGCAACTTGTGGAGCACCTACGTTAGCTTCAACTTTAAACTCTCTTAAAAGACGGTCTACGATAATTTCAAGGTGAAGCTCACCCATACCAGCGATGATAGTATCACCAGTTTCTTGGTTAGTATATGTTTTAAATGTTGGGTCTTCTTCTGCAAGTTTAGCAAGAGCTATACCCATTTTATCTCTACCCTCTTTAGTTTTAGGCTCAATAGCAACAGATATAACTGGCTCTGGGAAGTTCATAGACTCAAGTATAACTTCGTTGTTTTCATCACAAAGAGTATCACCAGTAGTAGTAAGTTTTAAACCTACTGCTGCTGCAATATCTCCAGCGTATACTTTATCTATTTCTTCACGAGAGTTTGCGTGCATTTGAAGGATACGTCCGATACGCTCTTTTTTACCTTTAACAGAGTTGTATACATAAGAACCTGATTCTAATACACCAGAGTACACTCTAAAGAATGCAAGTTTACCAACAAATGGGTCGTTCATAATTTTGAATGCTAAAGCTGCAAAAGGCTCTTCATCAGAAGAAATTCTTTCAATTTCATTTTCTTCATCTCCAGGGATATGACCTTTTATAGCAGGTATATCTGTTGGAGCTGGCATATATTCTAATACACCATCAAGAAGCTTTTGAACACCTTTATTTCTGTAAGCAGAACCACAGAAAACAGGAACAGCTTTACAATCTATACAAGCTTCACGAAGACCTTTTTTAAGTTCTTCCATAGTAAAAGCTTCTTCGCCTTCTTCAAAATATTTGTCCATAAGCTCATCTGATGTTTCTGCAATAGATTCAATCATTTGAGTTCTATACTCGTTAGCTTTGTCAAGCATATCTGCTGGTATATCTTCTACAGAAATTTCTGTACCTTGCTTATCTTTGTAAATATAAGCTTTCATTTCCATAAGGTCGATAATACCAACAAAATCATCTTCTGCTCCAATAGGAAGTTGTACAGGAACAGCATTAGCTTTAAGTCTGTCTTTAATCATAGAAACAACATTGTAGAAGTCTGCACCCATAATATCCATTTTGTTTACAAACGCCATACGAGGTACGTTGTATCTATCTGCTTGTCTCCAAACAGTTTCAGATTGAGGTTCTACCCCACCTTTAGCACAGAATACACCAACAGAACCATCGAGTACACGAAGAGAACGTTCTACCTCAACAGTAAAGTCAACGTGTCCTGGTGTATCAATAATATTGATACGGTGCATAGGACCATCACCAATGTTCCACTTAGTAGTTGTAGCAGCAGAAGTGATAGTGATACCTCTTTCTTGTTCTTGCTCCATCCAGTCCATAGTTGCAGTACCTTCGTGAGTATCGCCTATTTTATAGTTACGACCAGTGTAGAACAATATACGTTCAGTAAGAGTTGTTTTACCAGCATCAATATGGGCCATAATCCCAATATTTCTTGTTAATTCAAGCGGGCATGCTCTAGACACACTTATTCCTCCTTTTTTGTAATTTTATATATATTAAATCTATAATTTTTATAATTTTGTTATAAAACTCAATATTACCATTTGTAATGAGAGAAAGCTTTGTTTGCTTCTGCCATTTTGTGAGTTTCTTCTTTTTTCTTAATAGAGCCACCAGTATTGTTGATAGCATCCATTATTTCGCCTGCAAGACGAGCTTCCATAGTTTTCTCGCCTCTTTTTCTACTATACATAGTTAACCAACGAAGACCTAAAGTTTGTCTTCTTTCTGGTCTAATCTCAATAGGTACTTGATAAGTAGCACCACCAACACGGCGAGCTTTTACCTCAAGAACAGGCATAATATTATTAAGAGCTTGCTCAAATCCCTCTAAACCAGAATTACCTGTTTTTTCTTCAACAATGGCAAATGCACCATAAACTATTTTTTGAGCAATACCTTTTTTTCCATCAAGCATAATAGAATTTATAAGCTTAGTAACTACTTTACTTTTATACATTGGATCTGGTAGTACTTCTCTTTTCGAAACATGACCTTTACGTGGCACGATTCTTCCCTCCTTAATCAACTATATTAATTCAACGGTACTTGACATTTTAAAAATGCCATTTCATGCCTATGCACAACCAAATACCATAAACAGAGTATTTAAAGTACACGGCATTTTAAATATTTTTGCTAAAATTATTTTTTAGCTTTAGCACGTTTAGCGCCATATTTAGAACGAGCTTGCTTTCTATCAGCAACCCCAGCAGTATCAAGAGTACCTCTAATAATGTGGTAACGAACACCAGGTACGTCTTTTACTCTACCACCTCTAATAAGAACAACGCTATGCTCTTGTAAATTGTGTCCTTCACCAGGAATATAAGCTGTAACCTCTATACCATTAGAAAGTCTAACCCTAGCTATTTTTCTAAGAGCTGAGTTAGGTTTTTTAGGTGTAGCAGTTTTAACAGATGTACAAACTCCTCTTTTTTGTGGAGAACTCATGTTAGTTTGCTTTTTTCTAAGAGAGTTTAACCCTTTTTGTAAAGCAGGAGCAGTAGATTTTTCAATTTTAGTTTGTCTACCTTTTCTTACTAACTGATTAAATGTTGGCATTAATTGCACCTCCCTGTAAATTTTAAATACTTCTGTGTATAAGTAGTTATATACATAAACACATTTATAAATTTTAGCATTAAATATAAAAAAAGTCAATATTTTTCCATAAATTTTTAAACTATTTTATTTAAATTTTTATATTAAAATAGTTTAATATGAATTGTATTTATAGTTATATATATTTTATATTAAAATATACATATATATTATACTTTATATTTATATTTTTAACCAAAACTTTTTTATTTTTATCATATTGTTAGATATTTTTTTTATAATTTGTTATAATAAAAATGAATTTATTTTTATAGGAGGTTTTATTATGAATTTAAAAGGAACTAAAACAGAGAAAAATTTATTAAAGGCATTTGCTGGGGAATCCGTAGCTCGAAATAAATATACTTATTATGCAAGCAAAGCAAAAAAAGAAGGCTATGAGCAAATATCAAATTTATTTTTAGAAACAGCAAACAATGAAAAAGAACACGCTAAAATTTGGTTTAAACTTCTTCATAACGGTATTAGCGATACAATGACAAACTTAAAAGATGCTGCTAATGGTGAAAACTACGAATGGACAGATATGTATAGCAAAATGGCACAAGATGCTAGAGAAGAAGGATTTGACCATATTGCTGATCTTTTTGATGGAGTAGCAAAAATAGAAAAAGAACACGAGGAAAGATTTTTAGCTTTATTAAAAAATATTGAAGAAGGAAAAGTTTTTGAAAAAGATACTGAGGTAGTATGGCAATGTACTAACTGTGGGCATACCCATACAGGTAAAAACGCTCCAGAAATTTGCCCTGTATGTGCACATCCTCAATCATATTTCCAATTACTAGTTAAAAACTATTAAAATATAAATTATTTATAAATAATTATAATTAAATTTTATTCAATCGTAAAATGCTATAATGTTAATTTTATAATATTAAAATTATATCTATTTTTTTAATATATTTTAAATATGACTAAAAATATTAACCAATAATTATAAAAACTCTTTGATTAACAAAGAGTTTTTATAATTAACCTTTTTAACTTAATAACTCAAATTAAGCTCTATGCTTAAAAATTACACTTTAACAGAGTTTATTAGTTCCTTTAAAACTTGTGTTTCTCTATATATCCAAGGATTTAAATCTACTTTTTTATCTATTAATTGAGTATTTTTATAAATAGCATCTTCAATTTTTATAAAAGTAGGTTTAAAATTTAATTCCTTTTCGTAATCATCAAGTTTTAGCTCCTTTTGAGAATTAAAGTTTATTTCACACTCAACATACAAAGAAGTCATAACAAAAATTTTACTATCATCATAAATATCTACATTGCTTTCTACAACTTTTCCAATAGTATCTCCTATTTTTAAAACTTCAAAACCTGTTTCTTCCATTACCTCTCTACATAATGATTGTTCTATTGTTTCCCCTTCTTCTATACCCCCTCCAGGAAATTTATAGTCGCCTTTATTAGTCCTTATCATTAATAGTTTTCCATTACATTTTATTATAGCCCTTATAGAATTTCTTTCTACAATACCATAATTATCACATATATCCTTAAGTCCTAATTTTATTTCAAAACCCATAACATCTTCCTTATACTAATTAAATTATATTAATACATATTTTAAATCATATAATTTAAATTATTAATATTATAATATTCTGCTATTTTTATATTCACCAGTTTCATTAAATTCTACCCATTCACAAATATTTTCTGCGTGGTCCCCTATTCTTTCAAAATATTTTGCTATCATAAGAAAATCTACACACATATCTGATAAATCATTAGATTTTTTAAGTATTTCTATAACTTCAGATTTAACTTTTGTAAATAGTGCATCTACCTTATCGTCCATATCTATAATTTTTTTAGTAAGTTCGGTATCTCCCTTAACAAAAGCTTCTATAGCTCCATTAACCATTTTTTTAGCAATAGATGCCATTTCTGGAATATGCTCTACTATTTCAAAAAAATGCTCTGTATCAATTTTTAAAATTATACTAGCTATATCTGATGCGTGGTCTCCTATTCGCTCCATATCTGTAACCATTTTTAAAGCTGTAGAAACAATTCTCAAATCTTTAGCAACTGGCTGTTGGCGTAATATTAAAGATAAACAATGGCTTTCTATAACCTTTTCCATATCATCTACTTCTCTATCTTTTTTTATAATCTCTTTAGCTAGGCTGTGGTCTTGTGTTTTTAAAGAAATTATTACATTTTCTATTGCTTCTTCTATTAAAGCTCCCATTTTTATAAGCTCAACATTTAATTTTTCTATTTCATTTTGAAATCCAAGTCTACCAGACATATTATCCCTCCTAAACTAAAATATAACTATTATTATCCAAATCTTCCTGTAATGTAATCTTCTGTCCTCTTATCTCGTGGTCTTGTAAAAATATCATCTGTCGTTCCCATTTCCACCATTTCTCCAACTAAGAAAAACGATGTATAGTCTGATATTCTTGCTGCTTGTTGCATATTATGTGTAACTGTAACAACAGTGTATTCTTTTTTAAGCTCTGCCATAAGTTCTTCTATTTTTATAGTAGATATTGGGTCTAAGGCTGATGTAGGCTCGTCCATTAGTAAAACTTCTGGCTTAACAGCTAAAGCTCTAGCTATACAAAGCCTTTGTTGTTGTCCACCCGACAAACCTAAAGCAGATTTTTTCAATCTGTCTTTAACCTCATCAAAAATAGCTGCACCTTTTAAGCTAGTTTCTACTATTTCATCTAAAGTAGTTTTTGATTTTATACCGTGTATTCTAGGTCCATATGCAATATTATCGTATATACTCATAGGAAATGGATTTGGTTGTTGAAAAACCATACCTACTTTTTTTCTAAGTAATGTTGTATCTACTTTAGGTGAATATATATCTTCTCCGTCTAATAATACTTTACCCTCTATTTTTACATTTTCAACAAGGTCGTTCATTCTATTAAGAGTTTTTAAAAAAGTTGATTTTCCACAACCAGAAGGCCCTATAAAAGCTGTTATTTTTCCTTTTTCTATATTCATATTTATATTTTTTAGGGCTTGATGTGCACCATAATATAAATCTAAATTTTCAACAGAAATTTTAATATTATTTTCCATTTTTATTTCCTCTTTCGTCAATTATTTTTTACTTTTGCTTAATATAAGCTTTGTTATCATATTAAGTAAAAATACCAAGCATAACAAAACAAACCCTATACCAAAGGCATTATCATATTCTGCTTTTGACATACTAAGATACATTTGTATTGTTAAAGTACCACCAGAATTAAATATATGTGTAAATAAATTTTTAGGTAATAAGTAAACACTTCCTGCTGTAAATAATAATGCTGCAGATTCTCCAATTATTCTACCTATAGCAAGTATTGTACCAGTAACTATCCCTGGAGCTGCACTAGGCAATATAATAGTTCTTATCATATACCATTTTGTACTCCCCATACCTATCGCACCATCTCTATATCCTTTAGGTACAGTTCTTAAAGATTCTGTTGTTGTTCTAATTATTAATGGTAAAATCATTATAGTAAGGGTTAAGCTACCACATAATATAGAAAATTTAAGGTTTAATGTTATTCCAAAAAATACCATACCAAAAAGCCCATATATTATAGATGGTATACCAGCTAAAGTTTCGGTAGTAAACTCTATAACACGAACAAATTTTGCATTTTTAGCATATTCATTTAAATATATAGCTGCACCTATGCCTATTGGAAGGGATATTAATAAAGTAATAAATATAATATATAATGTATTTATTATGTTACCTAATATACCAAATGTTTCGTTAACTGTTGAAGGTACTGTTGATATAAATTCCCAGTTGACTTTAGATATACCTCTATATGCTACATACCCTATTATTGACACTAATATAAATACTGTTATTATCATAGATAAATATATTAAAGCAAGTAAAAAACTATCTAATGGTCTATTTTTTTTATTGTAAATACTATTTTCCATTATTTATCTCCTTTCTTTAATATTTTACTTATAACTATATTTATAACCATTATAAATATAAAAAGTACAAGGCCTATTGTAAATAATGCCTGTCTATGTAATCCTGAAGAATAAGACATTTCTGATACTATACCTGTTGTTAAAAATCTTACCGAATTAAACGGAACTGGTAAATTTACAGAGTTACCAGAAACTAACACTATTGCCATAGCTTCCCCTATTGCTCTACCAATACCAAGTACAATAGCTGTTATTATTCCAGATTTTGCAACAGGTATACATACTTTAAATATAGTTTGTACATATGTAGCACCAAGAGCCAAAGATGCTTGCTTTAAACTAACTGGAACAGCCTTTAGTGCTGTTTCACTAACGTTTATAACAGTAGGTAAAATCATTATAGCTAAAACTAAAATTGCTGATAACAGATTTGCTCCACCTGTAAATTGATGATTAGGGTCATCTTTAAATAAAAATAATTCTAATTTATATATTAAAGGATTTATTATTAAAAGTCCAAATAAACCATATATTATAGATGGTATGCCTGCTAAAAGCTCTACGCAAGGCTTTATAAATTTATATACATTTTTATTAGCTATATCAGATAAAAATACTGCGGTAAGAACACCAATAGGAACTCCTATTATTATAGATAAAAATGTACCTATAATAGATGTTAAAATAATATATGCTATACCAAAAGAAGGTACCTCTGCCGTTGGTTTCCAAACAGAATTAAAGAGCATATCTTTTATACCTATTTCAAAGATAGCTGGTGTACCAGATATAATCATATAAAGTGTTATAGCAAATACAGCTATAATAGCTGCCAATGAGCATATAAAAAATATTATATGCATAGTTTTTTCTAAAGCTGATTTATTTTTACTTTTAGAAAAAATTGTTTCTTGGTTTGTATCCATAATATTGTACCTTTCTTAATAGATAAAATATCATAAAGAAGAATATAATAAAATTTTATTATATTCTTCTTTAAATAAACTAATCTACGTTAACTAATCCTACTTTTTCTATTAATTGTTTTCCTTCTTCACTTTTTAAAAAGTTAAATAACTCTTGTACTTCTGGCTTTTGTGCTGATATTTCGCCATTAGTAGCCATAACGAATGGACGTGAAAGCATATATTGTCCAGATTTTATAGTATCTGCTGTCGGTTCAGCACCATCAATTTTTAAGGCTTTCGCTTTAGAATTATGTATAACATCTAATGATACATATCCAATAGTTCCAGGAGCTGACTCTACTTTACCTACAACAGCACCTGTTGAGTCTATCTCTTGAGAGTAAACTGCTTTATCTTTTAAATCTAAAATTTCTTCAAAAGCACCTCTAGTACCAGACCCTGCTTCTCTACCAATAACAACTATACCCATATCTTCTCCGCCAACTTCACTCCAATTTTTTATTGTTCCATCATATATACCTTTAAGTTGGTCTAAAGTTAAATCTGACACAGTATTTTCTGGATGTGTTATAATTGCAATACCATCAAGTGCCACTACATTTTCTATAATACCTTTATCTAGCTCTTCTTGTTTTAATTTTCTAGAAGAATTACCAATATCTACTGTTTTATTAGCAACAGCCTCTATACCTGCACTAGACCCTGTAAACTGTGCTGTTACAGTAACATTAGGGTATTTTTGCATAAAAACTTCTGCCAAAGAATTTGATAATTTTTCCATAGATGTAGAACCGTTCATTGTTATACTACCACTTAATGTAGTATCTCCATTTTCACTTTCTGTTCCTGTTCCTGTTCCTCCACAACCAACTAATGTAGACATAATTAATGTTGATGTTAATAAAAATTTTAATAATTTCTTCATAGTTATCTCTCCAAATAATTTATATAATTTTTAATACATATAAATTATATAATATATTTTTTTAAATTAATAGTAAATTAATGTATAAACTTTGTAAATTATTTGTAAAATTTTAATAAATAAAATATTGTTATATGGACTTATATAAAAATTTAAGTAATAAATTAAAACCGTAATAGATACTATTAGTCATAAAATTGACTTATAGTTAATCCATTACGGCATTCTGTAGATATATTTAACCAATTATAATAAAAATTAATATTATATGTATTAATATGAAAAATATAATTTTTGTATTATTGTATAATAATACCCCAGAAAAATAATCTTTCTAGGGTAAATAATAACTAACGTTTTGAGAATTGTGGAGCACGACGAGCTGCTTTTAAACCATATTTCTTTCTTTCTTTCATTCTTGGGTCCCTTGTTAAGAAACCAGCTTTTTTAAGAGAAGGTCTTAAATCACTATCTGCTTGTATTAAAGCTCTAGAAATACCGTGTCTTATAGCACCTGCTTGACCAGTAGTTCCACCACCTTTAACATTAACTAATACATCAAATTTAGTAGTAGTACTAGTTAATTCTAATGGTTGTCTAATAATAAGTTTTAAAGTATCAAGACTAAAATACTCATCCATATCTCTCTTATTTATAGTTATTTTTCCATTGCCTGGCATTAAATAAACTCTAGCTACTGAGCTTTTTCTTCTACCAGTACCGTAATATCTAGCTGCTGACATTTTTTACCCTCCTATACACCTTAAAAATTAAATTCTAATACTTCTGGTTTTTGTGCTTGATGATTATGCTCTGCACCAGCATAAACATGAAGTTTTTTAAACATTTTTCTACCAAGAGCATTTTTAGGTAACATACCTTTAACAGCAAGTTTAAACACTTCTTCTGGTTTTTTATCCATCATAGCTCTTAAAGTAGTTTCTTTAAAACCACCAACATAGTCTGAATGTTTTCTATATAATTTTTGGTCTAATTTTTTACCAGTCACTTTTACTTTATCTGCATTAATAACAATTACAAAATCACCTGTATCTAAGAAAGGTGTATAAATAGGTTTATTTTTACCTCTTAAAACACTAGCAACTTCTGAAGCAATACGTCCTAAAGTTTTATCTGTTGCATCAACAACATACCATTTTCTTTCTATTTCAGCTGTTTTAGCTATAAATGTTGTTCTCATTTATGGTTCCTCCTTGAAAATATCAATTATTACATATATTCGAAACCCGGGGCTAACGGATCTAGAAGTGGCAATAAAAACATTAATATTATACCTTATATTATTATTACTGTCAATATTTTTTGCTATTTTTTAATACATTTTTTAACATATTAGGTATGCTATATTCTTTTATGCAAATATAATTTTATGCTACTAATATTAACTAAAAATTAACTTTTTATTTATACCTTTACAATAATGGTGAAAATATTTGTAATATTGACCTATAAAGCTTTCTTATAGAAGATACACTATAACATTGTTCTAGTGTGTATATACTACATTTTTGTAGTGTATCTAAGTAATCTTGTTTAATATCTAAAATAGTTTTAGATTTATATATCCATACACCACATTCAAAATGTAGATAAAGGCTTCTGTAATCTAAATTTATAGTACCTATAACAGCATATTTATCATCTACAACAAAACTCTTTGCGTGTATAAACCCTGGTGTATACTCATATATTCTTACCCCACTTTCTATAAGTGTTTGGTAATTTGACCTAGTAACTTCAAATACACTTTTTTTATCTGGTATAAAAGGAGTTACTATCCTAACATCTATCCCCCTTTTAGCAGCCATACATAATGCTGATGTCATTTCATAGTCTATAATTAAATACGGGGTATTTATATAAATATACTTTGTAGCACTATTTATAAGATTCATAAAAACATTACTACTAACTATTTCTTTATCTAAAGGACTATCACTAAATGGCACTATATAACCATCATATTCTTGTAAATCTTTATCTTCTTTAGGGAAGCTATTTTTATATTTTAAAAAATTTTCATCAGTCTTTTTTAAAAACTTCCATATATTTAAAAACATTATTGTAAATCCCCAAACACCTTCGCCTTTTATCATTATTCCTGTATCTTTCCAGTGCCCGAAGCGTTGTTTTAAATTTATGTATTCATCAGCTAAATTTATTCCTCCTGTAAAAGCTACCTTTCCATCTATAACTGTTATTTTTCTATGTGTTCTATTGTTATATATAATTGTAAAGATTAAATTGGCAGGATTAAATACACTACATTTTATCCCATATTTTTCTAGCTCTCTATTGTATTTTTTAGGTAAAGTCATTATACAACCAAAGTCGTCATATATTAAACGTACCTCTACACCTTGAGCAACTTTTCTTTTTAAAACATCTAATATGCTATCCCACATTTTACCTTCAGATATTATAAAATATTCCATAAAAATAAATTTTTCTGCTTTTTCTAGTTCTTCTAATAAAGCCTTAAGGTATTCTTCACCTATTTTAAAATACTTACTTTCCTTATTTTCAAATATTTGGCTTTCACCATAATCTATTAAATATTTAGCCTGCCCCATTGCTATAATATCATCTTCTTTTAGTTTATGTAAAATATTTTTATCTTTTAAAATAACTTTAGATAAATTTTCTATATGATTTGTATAATATATTTTTTGTTTCTTTTTAGTTACCTTACTAAATTTACCACTACTAAATAATGCATAAAATATCCACCCCAACTGTGGAAAAAGCATTATTGGTATAATCCAAGCTATTTTATAAGAAGGGTTCATATTACTATTAATCAAAAATAATAGTATTAAAACACTAAATAAAATACCTATAAGATAAAAATAGAAAAAATATTCTTGAAATTTAATAACAACAAATATTATTAAGGCTATTTGTATAAAAAAAGCAACTAATAATATCATAACTCTTCCAAAAAGAATATCTATTATTTTTTTCATTAGTAAACCTCCTATGTATTTTTCTTAAAATTATAATATATTATATTGAAAAAATCAATTTTTAAAACAATTTTAAATATATAATAACAAAATATAGTTGTTATTTTAATAGTTGTATTTTATTACACTGTTGTTGTCTACAAAAATCGTAAACCTTTAAAGCTATAATACATTCTTCTCTAACTCTATCATTAAGCGGAGCTGCTGCACCACATTCATTTTCAATTTCAAAAGCACTCATTTTAAAATCCTCCTTTTAAATAACTACGTTATCAATTTTTATTAATTTCTTTTGTTTTTTACTCCTTTATATATATTATTACAACAGTATAATTTTGGTTACAAATTTTATTTTTATTATTTTTTATTTTTTCTTTTTCTACTTGTCATTATACCTCCTATTTTACCACTTTCTTTTGCTGTTAAGCTTTTCCAGCCACACTCATTTATTTTGTCCATAAGCCCTAGCTCACTAGCTATTTCATATTTTAGTATATCTTCTTTTGTTTTTGGTTTATTTTCTTTCTTCATATTTTCTCCTTAAAATACTATAGTAGGTTTATTATTACAAATTTAATAATTATATTATTATAAATTTTTTCATATTATATACATATAATTACTTAAAATGTAGGTGTTTTTATGAAAAATATTATATTTGCAATATTAGAAGAAGAACAAAGCAACGGAAAATTGATAGCACAAAAATTATCTAAAGAGCTTAATATCCCTCTTTATGACAATGAAATTATAGAACTTGCCTGTAAAAATAGTAATATTTCTAAAAATATTTTTTATACAATAGAAGATTGGAAATTAAACAAAGCTATCCCCCCTTTACCCATAGATTTCTGTATTGGATTTAATTTATCATTTTTTACAGAATTTATACCTATACAAGATAAGGTTTTTATAGAAAAGTCTAAGGCATTAAAGCAATTAGTAGAAAATAAATCTTGTGTTGTTTTTTGTAAAGCATCTAATTATATCCTAAAAAATTATAAAAATTGTATAAAAGTTTTAGTGTATTCTAAAGATGATGATAGGCTAAAAAACATAGTTAAATCATTAAATATATCTGAAAAAAATAGCAAAAAATTTTTAAAAAAGCAAGATAAAAAATTATCCTGCTATTATGGATATTATACCTGTGAAAACTGGGACAATAAAAAATGTTATGATATATTTTTAAATAGTAGTTCCCTTGGTATAAATAACTGTGTATATATTTTAAAATGTGTATATAACCAATCAATAAATGGTTAAAAAAATAGTATGTTTTATACAACCTACTATCGATTGTATATAAAAAGCATATTGAATTATTTTCAATATGCTTTTTGTATACAATCTGTAATAAAATCTATTTTACTACTATATTAACTATTCTGTTAGGAACATATACTTCCTTAACAATAGTAAATCCATCTAATTTATCTGACAAACTTTCTTTAGCCAAAGCTAAAACATCTTCTTTATTAGCATCTGCTTCTATTTTAAGGCTACCCTTTAGCTTACCATTAATTTGTAATGCTATTTCTATTGTGCTATCTTTCATTTTTTCTTCATCATAAGTGCACCATTTATTTTTAAATACACTTTCTGTATATCCAATCATTTGCCAAAGTTCTTCACAAATATGAGGTGTAAATGGGGCTAAAAGAGTAATAATAGTTTCTAATGTGTCTTTATCTACTCCACCAATATTTTTAGCCTCTGCCACTATCTTATTAGTAAATTCCATAAAACCAGAAACAACTGTATTTAATGTTAAAGCCTCTAAACGATTTGTTATTTCATAAACCATTTTATGACGAAGTTTTACCATTTCATCACTAGGTTCTACTATTTTATCTTTATATTCATCTACAAATTTCCATACTTTGTTTAAATATCTAAATGTACCGTCTATACCACTGTCGTCCCACTCACAGTCTATCTCAGGTGGCCCTACAAAAAGTTCGTATAATCTTAAAGAATCACAACCATATTTTTCTACAAGCTCGTCTGGAGAAACTACATTTCCTTTAGATTTACTCATTTTAGCACCATCTTTAGTAATCATACCTTGGTTAAAAAGGTGTAAAAACGGTTCATCAAAATCTACTACTCCTATGTCTTTTAAAAACTTAGTATAAAACCTTGCATATAAAAGATGTAATACAGCGTGTTCTATACCACCTACATACATATCAACAGGTAACCATTTTTTTAAAGCCTCTTTACTTGCAAGCTCTTTATCGTTATTTACATCACAATATCTAAGGAAATACCAAGAAGAACCAGCCCATTGTGGCATTGTATTTGTTTCTCTTTTAGCACTACCACCACATTTAGGGCAACTAGTATTAACCCATTCTTCTATTGCAGCAAGTGGAGATTCTCCTGTACTTGTTGGCTGGTATGAAGAAACATTAGGTAGTTTAACTGGTAGGTCCTCTTCTTTAACCCCTACTATACCACATTTATCACAATGTACTAAAGGTATAGGCTCTCCCCAATAGCGTTGTCTGGAAAATACCCAATCTCTAAGCTTATAATTTACTGTCTTTTTGCCAATTTTTTGTTCTTCTAAAAATGATGCTATAAGCTCTTTAGCCTCAGAAGATTTTACACCATCAAATTTATCAGAATTAACCATAATACCTTCATCTAAAAAGGCCTCTTCCATAGTATCTTTTAAATCTTCATCTGCTTTTTTAATAACTTGTACTATTGGTAAATCAAATTTTTTAGCAAAAGCAAAATCTCTTTCATCGTGAGCTGGTACACACATAATAGCACCAGTACCATAGTCTGCTAAAACATAATCTGAAATCCAAATAGGTAATTTTTTGTTATTTAAAGGATTTATACCATAAGCACCTGTAAATACACCTGTTTTTTCCTTTTCTGTCATTCTATCAACAGAAGATTTTGTACTAGCTTCAAATATATATTGCTCAACAGCCTCTTTTTGCTCATCTGTAACAATATCTTTTATAATGCTATGCTCAGGTGCTAACACCATAAAGCAAGCACCATATAAAGTATCTGGTCTTGTTGTAAATACTTTTATTTTCCTATCTTTCCCATCTATCTCAAAATCTATTTCTGCACCATAGCTTTTACCTATCCAGTCTGACTGCATTTTTTTAACTTTTTCTGGCCAATCTAATTTATCTAAATCATTTAAAAGTCTTTCTGCATAGTTTGTTATTCTAAGCATCCATTGGCGAAGATTTTTCTTAGTAACTTGAGAGCCACATCTATCACATTCTCCATTTGTAGCCTCTTCATTAGCTAATACTGCTTTACAACTAGAACACCAGTTTAAAGGCATTTCTTTTTCATAAGCAAGGCCATTTTCAAACATTTTTAAAAATATCCATTGTGTCCATTTATAATAATTAGGGTCAGTAGTATTTATTTCTTTATCCCAATCATAAATAGCACTTATTTCCTTTAACTGTCTTTTAACATTAGATATACTTTGCTCTGTTGCAACAGATGGGTGTGTCCCTGTTTTTATAGCATAGTTTTCTGCTGGAAGCCCAAATGCGTCCCAACCCATAGGGTGTAGCACTTCATATCCTTGTAAAACTTTATATCTACTTATAACATCGCTTAATACATAGCCTCTCCAATGTCCAACGTGTAGTCCATTGCCAGATGGGTATGGAAACATATCTAAGCAATAATATTTAGGCTTGTTTGTATTAGTTGGATTTATAGGATTTTCTTCCCAAATTTTACGCCATTTTTTTTCAAGGCTGTTAAAATCATATCTATTCATAATTACCTCCAAATTTTAATATATTTAAAGCCCCTTTATCTCTTTTAAAGCTATTTTATAATATAACTTTAAAATATAGAGACGAAAGGGGCTTTTTCCGTGGTACCACTCTATTTCGTAAAAGGTAAAACCTAAAATTACGCACTTATAAGCCTATAACGGTGGCAACCGAAAATACCTACTGTTATTTCAATATTTTTGCTCTAAGGTGAGTTGGGCAAAAAGTAATATTGACTTACACCAACCGTCAACTCTCTAAAAATACTTATTTTGCTTAATATTCCTTTTCATAGCATTTACATAATTATATAAGTATTTATACCATAAATTTAATGCTATTTCAAGTATTATTTTATAAATATATTACTGCACACCATAAGTATTAGTTTGTGGGTCTAAAAATAACTTTATTTTAGGTGGATTTGTTGTAAAATATATCATACAAAATATAACAAAAGCTATAATAAACAACCCTATATAATTTATATTTTTATTATATAAAAACCTTTTTTGTATAAATCTATAACTAAAATAATATGTGGTAAAAGTACCTAATATAAATGTGCCTATGTCAAGTGGTAAATAATTATTACCTAAAATACCTGTATAAGTGTAAAATGATGCAACTATAACAAACATACCTAATAACATAGTTAATGCTTTAAGTAGTATAAAGTTATTAATATTTTTTCCATATATAAAATATTCAAATATAGAAAATATTATAACAGGTGTTATTAATAGTTTTAAATGTTCCCAAGTGCTTTCATTAATGGCACTAAAATATCCTACTATAATGTTATTACCAGAGAGTTGGTATGTAAAATGCAATAAAGTTCCTAGTATTACAGTAAATATAAATCCTATTATATGGTATCCTTTTAAATACATATAATCACCTCTTAAACATAATTACTAATATTATTATGTTTAAGAGATATTATTATACTTGTTTTTTACTTATAATATCTTTTATCTCGTTTATAAATAGCAATATTGGCGATATAAACAGAAATACATCTGCCAAATTAAAAATAGGTGCTTTTTTATATTTTATATATATAAAATCTGTTATGTTTTTATTTTTTATCCTATCTATAAAATTTCCTAATGCTCCACCAAGTGCAAAAGAAAAAGATAACTTTTTAAGCTTAGAGCCTTCTTTAAAAGCACTATAAAACAAAATCCCCACTAGTAACAAACACACACTTACTATTATATAGATAAATTTTTTACTATTTTTTAAAACTCCATATGCAAGACCTTCATTTTTTATATGACAAATATAAACTTTGTCCTTATATATACTTACATCTTCATTTAATTTATATTTTCTTTTTACATAACTTTTACTACCTAAGTCTAGTAAAATTAAAATTATTATAATAAAAAAATATATCACTAAATCACCTCCTATATTTATTAACATTATAACATATATATGTTACCAAAATATATAATTTAAAATTAATTTTTATAAAAATTTAATTTTATTATTGTATTAATGTTAAAAATATATTATAATTATATTACAAAAACGTTTTTTGAAGGGAGATAACAAAATGGCTTTAGTAACTACTAAGGAAATGTTTAAAAAAGCTTTCGAAGGTAAATATGCTATCGGTGCTTTTAATATCAATAATATGGAAATTATACAAGGTGTTGTAAATGCAGCTGCAAAACTTAACTCTGCTGTTATTTTACAAGTTTCTAAAAGTGCTTTAGCATATGCTGGCCCTAAATATTTAATGGCTATGGTTAATGCTGCAATAGAAGAAACTGGTATAGATATTGCTGTACATTTAGACCACGGTCCAGATTTAGAAACAGTTAAAAAAGTTATTGATGCTGGTTTTACATCTGTTATGTTTGACGGTTCTCATTTTGAATATGAAGAAAACGTTGCTAAAACTAAAGAAGTTGTAGACTATGCTCACTCTAAAGGTGTTGTAGTTGAAGCTGAACTTGGTATGCTTGCTGGTGTAGAAGATGACGTTAATGTTGCTGCAGAACACGCTACTTACACAGACCCAGACCAAGCTGTTGATTTTATCAAAAGAACTGGTGTTGACTCTTTAGCTATAGCTATCGGTACAAGCCACGGTGCTTACAAATTTAAAGGTGAAGCTAAATTAAGATTTGATATTCTTGAAAATATTACTGCTAAATTAGAAGCTGAGGGTATACATAACTTCCCTATCGTTTTACACGGGGCTTCTTCTGTAGACCAAAATTGTGTTAAAACTTGTAACGACTTTGGTGGTAAAATTGATGGTGCTAGTGGTATACCTAACGATATGCTTAGAAAAGCTTCTAGTATGGCTGTATGTAAAATAAATATGGATACAGATTTAAGACTTGCTATGACTGCAGGTATTAGAAAATTCTTTGGTGAAAACCCTTCTGCATTTGACCCTAGAGGATATTTAGGTATTAGTAGAGAACTTATCCAAAAATTAGTAGAAGATAAAATTGAAAACGTTTTAGGTTCTAAAGATTCTATGAAATAATTTTTATTACCTTAAAAATCCCACTATAATGTGGGATTTTTTTAATTATATCAACTAAGGTATGACTTATATTTTTTAAGGAAAAATTATATACGGGGTTTTGTATTAATTTTTTCTAATAAAAATATATAGGAATTCCTGTTTTTAGATACGAAGTATCTTAAAAGTTGATTATATCAACTAAGGTATGACTTATATTTTTTAAGGAAAAATTATATACGGGGT
>NZ_CAUWHO010000040.1:0-19667 GCF_963558545.1 uncultured Tyzzerella sp.
AAATGTTTAAAAATTATATATTATTACTATTGACTTAATTATATTTATATTATAATATAGTTGATATGACGTATAAATGATTGGTTGTAGGTAATATAATATAAAAAATAACTATATAGCTTGACAAAACATAATATTATCTAAAAATTAATATCATAAATAAGCTTTATATTAATTTATGAATAAAATGAAAGGTGTTTAAGGTCTATGAAGAAAAAAATATTACCAATAAAATTAATGGTTGCTATTTTTGCTAGCTCAATGGTTTTACAAACTAACACAGCTTTTGCAGTTTCATCAACAAATGATGGTAGCGGGCAAATAAAAATTGAAAATGATAAAAATAATAAAGTTGCTCCTAGATTTGACGGCGAAGAATGGTATGACCAAAGGTCAGTTTTTCAAGTGAATAGAGAAGATGCTCACACTAGCTTTATACCGTTTGATACAGTTAATGAGGCTATAACAAGAAACAAACAAGATTCTTCTAGCTATTTATTATTAAACGGAGATTGGAAGTTTCAATATGCACAAAACCCTTCAGGCAGAAACAAAGATTTTTATAAAAATGGCTATGATGTTAGCAAATGGGACACGATAAAAGTGCCATCAAATTGGCAAACAGAAGGATATGATTATCCTAAATATACAGACACTAGGCTACCTTGGGAAGGTGTTGAGATACCAGAGCTTGGTGTTGCTCCTACTATATATAACCCTGTTGGCTCCTATAAAAGAACTTTTACAACACCAAAAGATTGGTCTAGTAAAGAAGTTTTTGTGTCGTTTCAAGGGGTAGAGTCTGCCTTTTATTTATGGATAAATGGCCAGCTTGTTGGTTATAGTGAAGATAGCTACACCCCGGCAGAGTTTGATATAACTAAATATCTTAATAAACCAGGTGAAGAAAATACCATTGCTGTTCAAGTGTATCGTTGGTCAGATGGTAGCTATTTAGAAGATCAAGATTTTATTCGTTTAAGCGGTATATTTAGAGATGTTTATTTATATAGCAAAGATAAAAACGCATCTTTATTTGATTTTAATTACACAACAGATTTAGATGATGAATATAAAAATGCTAAATTAAATATTGAAGCAACCTTAAAAAGATATTCTCAAAACCCTAAAGATGGACATAAATTGTATGCAAGGCTTTTTGATTCACAAGGAAAAGAGATTTTAAAACAAAACCTAGACGTAAAATTTGATGGAAATAAAGCTCATACAAAGGTTAGCGTTGATGTGAAAAATCCTAACCTTTGGTCAGCAGAAGACCCTTATCTTTATCAATTAGTTTTAGAGCTTAAAGATGGTCAAGACAAAACTATTGAAACAGCTGGTTGTAACGTAGGTTTTAGAGAGATTAGCATAATAAATAACGGCACTAATAAATCTCAAATTGTAGTAAATGGCAAGCCTATAATGTTTAGAGGGGTAAATAGACACGAAACAAGTTTAGAAACAGGGCGTCATATATCAGAAGAAAGTATGATAGAAGATATTAAGCTTATGAAACAATATAACATAAACGCTGTTAGAAACTCTCATTATCCAAATGAGGCTAGATGGTATGAGCTTTGTGATGAATATGGCTTATATGTAATAGATGAGGCTAACATAGAATCTCACGGAGTGAATGATTTATTGCCACAAAGCGACCCAGAGTGGATATCTGCTTGTGAAGATAGAATGACATCTACCATTGAAAGAAGCAAAACACACCCTTCAATAATTATGTGGTCTTTAGGAAATGAATCTGCAGGTGGAGATGTTTGGTCTGTTCTTGGAAAGCTTTGTAAAACGTTAGACCCTACAAGGCTTGTTCATTATGAAGGGCATAGAGATATACCAGAGGTTGATGTTTGGTCAAGAATGTATAGACGTGTTAATATGCCTGAAACGGTAGTTGACAAAGTTAAAAACCCTCTTATATGGTGGGGACAAAATGGTACAAAACCTGCTCTACAATGTGAGTTTGCTCACGCTATGGGTAACGGTGTAGGTAACCTTAAAGAATATTGGGACGTATATGAAAAATATCCAAATATACAAGGAGGTTTTATATGGGATTGGGTAGACCAATCTTTATTATGGGATACACCAACAGATAAGATACTTTTAAACAAAGGCAAAGATATAGAGGTTTCTTTAAAAGGTGAGCTTGTAAAAACATCTGATAAAGGAAAAGCTATGAAAGGTTATGCACAATGTTATGATAAAGAGCTTGTTTTTGATGGAAAACAACCATTTACAATTGAGGCTGTTGTTGTGCCAGATGATGTTCAAAAAACATCACCTATAATATTAAAAGGTAACGATAACTGGAAGACAACCGAGTCTTATGGTTTAAAACGTAATGTTGTAAAAGATGAAGAAACAGGTAAAGTTACACAAGATGTTATAGAGTTTTATATATATAACAACATATGGAATAATGAAGATGGTGTTTATACAAAAGTTTCTGCTTCTATACCTACACCAAAAGACTGGGAAAATAAAGAGCATCATCTAGCTGGAACTTATGATGGAAATAATTTAAAACTATATTTAGATGGAAAGCTTGTTTCAAAAGCTAGTGATAACAACGGTATAGCTCCAGGAGGTAACCCTTTAGGCATTGGAGCAGATGTTGCATATGATGCCCAAAACCCTAACGTGCCAGATACATTTAGTGGGCTAATAGACAATGTTCGCGTATATAATAGAGCTTTAAGTGATAGTGAGATAAATGATAAAAATAGAAAAGCTGATGAATCAACAATTTTATGGCTTGATTTTGAAGAATATAAAGAAAAAGCATACGACCAAAAACAATTTTATAGCTTTGGAGGAGATTGGCAAAATATACCAGAAGGAAATCCAAATAATAAAAACTTCTGTGCTAACGGCTTAGTATCGGCTGATAGAACGGTTCAACCAGAGCTTGTGGAGGTTAAAAAAGTATATCAAGAGATAGATGTTGATGATGTTGATATATTAAATGGAAAAGTTAGCATAGAAAATAAATTTTTATTTACAAATGTTAATAAATATAATGGCAAATGGGAGCTATTAGAAGATGGAAAGGTTATACAATCTGGAGATTTAGATAGCAAAGACATAAATATAGAGCCTTTATCTAAAAAAGAAATAAAAATTCCTTTTGTATCTCCTAAATTAAACCCAGGGGCTGAATATTTTATAAATGTTAAATTTATGTTAAAAGAAGATACATCTTGGGCTAAAAAAGGCCACACTATAGCAACATCTCAAATAAAAGTACCTTTTAAAGCACCTAATGTTTTAGAAACAGATATAAAAACTATGCCATCTCTTGATGTTAAAGAAATAGAAACATTAATAGATGTTAAGGGAAATGATTTTACATTAAAATTTAATAAACAAACAGGCACAATAGATAATTTTGAATTTAAAGGTACAAAACTTATAGAAAAAGGGCCAGTTCCAAACTTTTGGAGAGCACCTACAGATAGTGATTTAGGTTATTATTCTGCTCTTGAGCTTGCAACTTGGAGATATGCTGGTGAAGACCGTAAAATTGTAAATGTTAAAACAGATAAAATTGATAATAAAGCTATTAAAATAACTGTTTCAGCAAAGCTACCAACAAAAGATGTGTCAGATTATAAACAAGTTTATACAATTTATGGTAGTGGAGATGTAAAAGTTACTAGCACTTTAACACCTGGTAGTGATAGCTTACCTATGATACCTGAAGTTGGAAATATGCTCACAATACCTAAAGAGTTTAAAAATATTACTTGGTATGGAAAAGGACCTGATGAAAACTATATAGATCGTCAAACAGGATATGATGTTGGTATATATAGCAAAAATGTAGAAGATTTCTTTGTAGATTATATTAAACCACAAGAAACAGGCAACAGAATAGATACTCGTTGGGTTACACTTACAAACGATAAAGGGGTAGGGCTTATGGCAAAAGCAGATGGCGTTATGGAGTTTAATGCTTTACAATATACACCAGAGCAATTAACCAACGCTCTTCATTCTTATATGTTACCAAAACCTGAAAATATCACTTTAAGATTAAATAAAGTTCAAATGGGGCTTGGTGGAGATAACTCTTGGGGTGCAAAACCACTAGAAAAATATATAAACAAATCTGATAAAACATATGAATACACATATACATTAAAACCTATTGATACAAAAAGCATAAATAATATTATAAATGAATATAAAAAAGCGTTGCCAAATGTTAAATAAAAACATTTAAATTGTATATAATTTTTATAAAATAAAAGGTATGTAAAACATATCTTTTATTTTATGTTGTACATATAAAGGAAAAATAATAGTTGTATTTTATTTATTTTTTGCTATAAGTACAAAAAAACTTTAATGATTGGATAATGTATTTAGTGGAAGTGAAAAAAATTACTAAAGCTATACATTATATAACTTTTTTGCTTGTACAATTTTTGGTATAGTATCAATAAAGTAGACATAAAAAATTTGGGGAAAAGTTAAAAAAGTCTACCTTATTAAAATAAAGTTAAAAACAAATATTTTTTGAGTAGGCAAAATTATTTTATTAAAATGTTTAACAATTTTATAGAAAAAATATATATTTACTAAAATTATACTTAAATATTGTTTAAAGAATGTCGATACATAGGTATATATTTTTAGAGGTGATATTGTGAACATAGATAGAATAAGTATTAAAAATGCAAATAATTTATATAACAAAAATATTAACTTTAAAGAAGGGGATATATTGACAGGGCATATTAAATCTTTAAAGGATAATATATATACAATATATTTAGAAAATAAGGGACATATAAATATTGATAAAGATAAAATAGTAGGTAATGTTAACGATACTATTTATTTTAGGGTAGAAAAGGATAATAGTGCTCTAAGACAAATTATAGAAGATGAAAATATTATGGAAAAACAAAGTATGAATTATACCCATAATAACCCAAATATAAAAACTTTATCATTAGATAACTTTATAGAAATGAATAAATCTCAAAATCATTATAAAAAGTTTTTAGATAAAAATAGTCAACCTTCTATTCAAGAAAATATAATATATTCTAACAAAATAAAAAGTAAATTATCCCATTTAGCTAATACTATAACAGAAGATAGTTTGCAAAAACTTGCTAATAATGGGTTAAATGCTAAAAAATTAGATGTAATGTCGCTTAGTGATTATTTAAATGAAAGCCTAGGGATAGATAAAGATAGTGAAAATACTTTAGATGAAAAAACTTTAAAAGAGATAAAAGAAGAAAAAGAAAAATCTATGAAAATGGATTTAAATATGAACGGCGTAGATGAGGAAGAAACCTTTAGATTTGAAAGTATTTTATCTAAAGTAGGGTTAGCTAAAACAGACAAAAATATTGCTATATTACAAAATGTTAAAGGTAAAATAGATAATATAGAAAATATAGATAAAGATGCTATTTTAAATGTTATAAAAAAGGGAAATAAAGCGACTATAGAAGATTTATATACATCTAAGTATACAAGATTTTCTAATAAAGAAAAGATAGGTATAGATGGTATAGAAAATGTTGATAGCCAAATAGAAAATATATTAAAGCAAAATGGTATTGATATAAATGAGGAAAATATAAATATTGCAAAAGATTTTATACAAAATGAAATAGATATATCTTTTGAAAATGTTGAAAAATATAAAAAACTAGAAAATATAAAAGACGACATAAATATAAAAAGAATTTTAGAACAAAGTGCTAAAAATATTTTAAAAAATGAAAATCCATTAAATGTAGAAATATTTAATAATAGCAGTATAGAAGAAAACTATTCTAAATATAAAAATATTTTGCCTAATGTTTTACCAGAGCATATACAAGGTCTTATTGATAATAAAATAAAAATAAACCTAAAAAATATAATGGAAAACTATAAAAATATTGATACAAATAATGTAAAGGTAACACCAGATGCTATATCAGAAAAATTAAATCTTTATAAAATACAATTAAAATTAACAACAGAGGCTATGTATTCTCTTTATAATAAAGATATAAATATAAATACAAAACCTTTACAAAATGTAATAAATCATTTAGAAGCATTAGAAGAAGAAAATTACAAAAAATGTTTAGAAATAAATAAAGCTCCAGTTACACAAGAAAATGTACATATAATAAAAAGTGTAGTTTCTACAATAAAAAACATATATCCAAATGTTGTATATAATGTATTTAAAGATATAGTAGAACAAAAAGTAGATTTTTCTTTAGCTGGTATTAATAAAAGTTTAAAAGCTAAAAATATTATTGATGATTTTGAAACGTTTAAAACTATGCCAAACAGGTCTTTTGGAGATAGTATAAATAAACTTAAAGATGATTTTAAAAATTTACTTATTGAAAATGGATTTGAGCCAACAGAAAATAATTTAAAAGCTTTAAAAATATTATCTCTTAATAATATGGATTTTACAGAAGAAAATATATTAAATGTAAAAAATTTAGATATTAAGATAGATTATATAGCTAATAATTTGCACCCTTTAACAGTTGCTAAGATGTTAAAAGATAGCTTTAATCCTATGGATAAAAACATAAATGATATTATAGATTACATAGATAATAATAGTTTTGGACAAACATCTAGAGAAAAAATAGCAGAGCAAATATTAGATATAGATAAAGATAATAAATTATCTAAAGAAGAAAGAGATGCAATTGTAGCTGTTTATAGAATGTTAAATATGGTTGAAAAGGGTGATAGCATAGCAATTGGCAACCTTTTAAAAACAGAAAAGAATGTTACATTAGCAAATCTTTTACAAGCATCTAAAATATCAGAAAAAAATAGAAAAAATATTGATTTTGATAAAAAAGTAGATGAAAATACTGGAGAAAGTGAAAAAATTATTCCAGATGCTAATATTACAAAATCTATACAATTTGGTATAGATAAAGCTAATGAAGACTATAATAGATTTGTCTTAGGTCAAATATTAAATTATACAAGTGCAGATAAAATAAATAAAATAGATGTTAATATAAATATTGAAAATCTTTTAGAACAATTAAAAGATGATAATAGAGAAACTATATCAAAACAAACTAAAAACGAATTGGTTAAAGATGTGCAAAATTTAGAAAATATAAATGGAGATACTATAAATTATCTTATAAAAAATGATATTCCTATTACCCTTAATAATATTAAAGTTATGGAAAATATTATTAAGGAAAATTTTAAATTAAGTAAAGATATAAATGATTTTAAAGAAGAGCTAGAAGATAGACATATAACTTTTGGTAAAAGTATTTTTAATATTGATGATAATAAAAATATGAGTAAAGAAGAAGCTATTAATACAGTAGAAGATTTAAATAAAGAGAATGAAGAAATATTTGATGATATAATAAATTTAAATGATTTAGATGATATTAAATATATGATATTAAAAAATAAAAAGGTAAAAGATAGCATTAACTTTATGCAAGATAACAATAATATAAAAAATGGTATATATAAATTGCCTATGAAATTATCTAATGGTAAAATTACAGACCTTAGTATGTATATATTAAATAATGTAGCTTTAAATGATAAAAATTTAAACTTATATTTAAACTTTGAAGATAAAAATAGTAATCCTATACAAGCATATATTAAAGTATCTAAGCAAGGTGCATTAGCCAATATTGTTACTAAATCTAATGATAATATAGAAAAATATGAAAAAGATATTTTAAATATTTTAAACAAGTTTGATATAAATCCAGATAATATTATTTATAGCACAGATAGTGAAAAAGATTTATATAAAGAGGACGACATTTTAAGTATACAAGAAAATTTTAAAAATATGGAAGATAACTTTAATATAGTTGTTTAAAAAAGTAAATTAAAACCACCTGTTTAATAGGTGGTTTTAATTTACTTTTTTAAACAACTTTTACAAGTACCATAAAAATACATTTGATGAGAATTTAATTCAAATCCAGTGTCTTTAGAAACATCATCTTGGATATTATCAATAAAGTTTTCTTTAGGGAAATAATCAAAAACACTATTGCATTTTGTGCAAATTATATGAGAATGAGGTGTAAGTTGTACATCATATCTAAAACTATCTTCGCCAACGTTTATTTCTTGAACAAGTCCAGAATCTCTAAGAGATTTTAAAGTCTTGTACACAGTTGCAAGGCTTATAGTAGGGTTTTGTTCTTTTATACTATTGTATATAGTTTCTGCACTAGGATGTATATGGTTGTAATATAAATAGTTATAAATAGTTAATCTTTGAGGAGTAACTTTTAAATTATTATTTTTTAGATTTTCTATAAGAATTTTCATAAGTCACCTCCTTATCAGATGATAATTATTCTTATATAATACTATAAATTACATAAGAATTCAATAGGAATATTAAATAAAAAAAATAATAGTAAAATATTATAATTAATATTTATTAACTACATTATTTTTATATAGATTAACTATTTAAAAATATGTAACTTATATTATTGTAATTCTGTTTGTACATTTAAAGCATCTATTAACTGCAAGTCTTGGTTTCTTTCGGTAAATGTATCTAAAGTGTATTGGTTGGCAAATAATAATATTGGTCTATCAAAATGGTCAAAAACTAATGTACATCTAGAATTTTGAAAATCTTTTAATTTTTCTATGTTATCACATTTTACCCATCTAGCAACAGTAAAGCTAATAGGTTCCATTCTTATATCAGAGTTATACTCATTTTTTATACGATGCTCAAAAACTTCAAATTGTAACTGTCCAACTGCTCCTAGTATAACTTCGTTAAATTCGTTTTTATATACTTGTATAGCACCTTCTTGGGCCAGCTGTTCTACACCTTTTTGGAAGTGTTTTGCTTTCATAGTATTTATAGGTCTAACTTTCATAAAAAGTTCTGGTGGGAAAGTTGGTAAAGGTTCAAAGCATATTTTTTCTGTGTGATTAGTTAGAGTATCTCCCACTTGGTAGTTGCCAGAATCGTATATACCAATAACATCTCCTGCACAAGCTATATCTATAGTTTCTCTTTCGTTTGCCATAAGCTGTGTAGATTGGTTTAGCTTAAATTGTTTACCTGTTCTTGACAATGTAACATTCATACCACGTTCAAAGGTACCTGAGCAAATTCTTAAAAATGCTAGCCTATCTCTATGAGCAGGGTTCATATTAGCTTGTATTTTAAAGATAAATCCACTAAAAAATTCATCTGTTGGACTTACAGTACCTGTTGTAGTTTTTCTATTAGATGGAGGAGGGGATATTTTTAAGAAATGCTCTAAAAATTCTGTAACACCAAAATCTGAAAGGGCAGTTCCAAAAAATACAGGAGAAAGTTTACCCTTTAATATTAAGTCTAAGTCAAATTCGTTACCAGCTCCGTCTAAAAGCTCAATATCCATTCTAAGATTTTCTAAATTCTCCTCTAATAGTATACTATCTAGCTTTTCATCATATACACCTTTATCCGATAGATGTATAGTTTCTTTTGTTTTAAAAAGATGTATTTTATTTTCTGTTCTATCGTATATACCTTCAAATATAGAGCCACTCCCAATAGGCCAAGTTACTGCAACAGATGGCAGACCTAAGGCTTCTTCTAAAGATTCTAGAAGGTCTAAAGGTGCATTTGCCTCTCTATCAAGTTTGTTTATAAATGTAAAAATAGGGATTTCTCTCATACTGCATACTTTAAAAAGTTTTTTAGTTTGTGCTTCTACACCTTTTGCAGCATCTATAACCATAACAGCACTATCTACAGAAGTTAAAATTCTATAAGTATCTTCCCCAAAATCATTATGGCCTGGTGTATCCATAATAGATATTTTTTTATCATTGTATTCAAACTGCATAACAGATGATGTAACAGAAATACCTCTTTGTTTTTCTATTTCCATCCAGTCAGATTTAGCAGAACGGCCACGTCTAGCTTTAACTGCTCCAGCTTCTCTTATAGCCCCACCGTGTAAAAGTAGTTTTTCTGTTAAGGTAGTTTTACCAGCATCAGGGTGAGATATTATACCAAAAATTCTTCTTTTATTTATTTCTTCTATATTATTAATATTAGACATACTTAAACCCTTTCTATAAATTCCTTTTAATTTCTTAAAAATTATAACATTTAAACTAGTATTTATCAATAGCAGGATATTTTAAATTATAAAAATAATAAGGGGATAAATTCTGTATAATACACAATTTATCCCCTTTAGGTTGTTTACCTAAAATACATTATTTTGTATAGTTTTTACCAGCCATTTGTCTTTCTTGTGCTTCAATCATTTTTTTAACCATATATCCACCAACATAACCATTTTGTGCAGATGTTAAATCTCCATTATATCCTTGTTTTAAAGGCACACCTATTTCATTTGCAACCTCATATTTAAATTGTTCTAAAGCAGCTCTTGCCTCTGGAATATTAATTTTGTTTGAAGAATTATTTGTTGACATAAAAGTTTCCTCCTAAGAATATTATTGTGGCATATATTATGCTACAATTTAGCATCTGTGTGCTATATTGTAGTATCTTTATGCTACAATATATATATTGCTCTAAAAGATAAAAAATAAACTGGCAATTTATGTATTTAAAAATTTATAGCTATTGACATAGATATAACAAATTAGTTATAATCTATATAGTTAAAACCAAGGAGTGATAAAAATGACAATAAGACACCTTAAAATATTTATTTCTGTTGTAGATTATAAAACAATGAGTAATGCAGCTAAAAAGTTGTTTATATCTCAACCTTCTGTTAGCCAAGCTATTAGAGAAATAGAAGAATACTATAATATAATGCTTTTTGAAAGATTATCACAAAAATTATACCTTACAAAAGATGGAGAAAATCTATTAAAATATTCCAGATATATAGTTAGTACATTTGATAGTATGGAAAAAGAATTTAAAAATAAGCATAGCAATATTTATATAAAAATAGGTGGAAGTTTAACTTTTGGGACATATATATTACCTAATATTATGGAAAAGTTTGAAGCAAAGTATACTAATGTAGATTCTAAAATAATTGTGGATAATACAAAACAAATTGAAGAAAAAATAATTAACAATGAGCTTGATATAGGAATAGTAGAAGGAGAAACACAAAATACAGATATTGTAAAATTACCTATATTAAAGGATAGATTAGTTATTGTATGTAGCATAAACCACGAGCTTGCAAAAAAAGAAAATGTTACATTAAAGGATTTATATGGAAAGGCAATGATAGCAAGAGAAGATGGGAGTAAAGAAAGAAGTCAATTTCAAAGGTTTTTAAACCAAAATAATATAAAAGTAGATTGTAAATGGAACTGTACAAGTGTAGAAACTATCAAAAATGCCTTAAAAAAAGGTCAAGGATTTGCAGTTTTATCTATAATGGCCGTAAAAGATGAAATAGAAAGAAATGAATTAAAAGCAATAGAAGTGGAACAAATAGAAAATCTATCTAGAGATTTATGCCTTATATACCATAAAAATAAATTTTTAAATGAAGAGATAAACTATTTTATAAAGCTTTGTAAAGACTTTCAACAAGACAATATTTTTTAATATTTTAGTATATATTTTTTTATAAAACAAATAATAGACATTATAATATTATTATAAGAGGTGTTTTATGAAAAAAATATTATTATTAATTTTTGTTTTGTTATTTACAGGGTGCTCTAATGATACATTACCTAATATATCAAGTGAATATATTTTAAAAAAGATAAACGAAAAAATAACTTTTGATAATTCTATGCAAGAAGATTTAAAAGAACAAAGTATAGCAGAAAGATATGGCATATCACCCAAAGATATAGAAAGCGGTGTTGTGTACTATACAAAAGATGAAGATAAAAGTGATAAAATAATTATAGCAAAAGCATCATCTAAAGATACAATAGAAAATATTGAAAGAGCTCTATCAGCAGAGATAATAGGAGTGTCTGATTCTTGGAAAGCTAATGATAAAGAGATGGAAAAAATAGAAAAGCATATATTAAAAACTAAAGATGTATACGTTATAATGGCTATATCTAATGATTCTAAAAAAATAGAAAAAATATTCGATAGTTGTTTTTAGTAAGGAATAAAAAGGGTTGGTTTATAAAAATCAACCTTTTTAATTGTTTTTAATTTTATAGTATATAAAAAATTGATTGTGTGTTATTGATTATATAAACTTTTTATTGTATAATATTTTAAAATAGAATATTTAGAAGGTAAAGAAATGATTAAAAGTGTAAATGACATAAAAGAAGAATTTAAAAACACACCATTAAATAATATATCTAAATTAATAGAAGTATATACAAATGATAGTAGAAAAAGTGTACAAAATATAATATACAATTATAAAAATAAAATTATAAAATATGAGCAAGAATTATTAAGAATAGAAAATATGAAAAAATATGAAAAGAAGGCATATTTAGAGGGTAGAAAAATAATAGCCGGTATAGACGAAGTAGGTCGTGGGCCTTTTGCAGGGCCAGTTGTAACAGCTTGCGTTGTTTTGCCACAAGATTTTAATGTTTTAGGTATTAATGATTCTAAAAAGATAAGTGAACAAAAAAGAAAAGAGCTATTTATTAAAATAAAAGAAAATGCTCTGGATATATCTATAAATATGGAAGATTATGATATAATAGATAGCATAAATATTTTAGAAGCTACAAAAAAATCTATGCTAAAGAATATAGAAGATTTAAAAAAGAGACCAGATTATCTTATTTTAGATGCTATTAATCTTGATATAGATATTCCATATATATCAATCCCTAAAGCAGATGAAAATAGTATATCTGTTGCGGCTGCTAGCATTATAGCAAAAGTTACTAGAGATGAATATATGAAAGAAATGCATCAAAATTATCCACAATATAAATTTAATATTAATAAAGGTTATGGTACTAAAGAGCATATAGAGGCTATAAAAATGTATGGACCTTGCCCTATACATAGGAAAACATTTATAAAAAAATATATATAATTTTGCTACAAATAGTAAAAGGAAATGATTTTTATGAAAAATGAAAAAAATATAAAAAATAAAAAAGCAGTAGCGTTAAAGTATAACTCTCAAATGACAGCACCTAAAGTTATAGCTAAAGGACAAGGGTATTTAGCAGAAAAAATATTAGAAACTGCTAAAGATTCTGATATTACTGTGTATGAAAATAAAGAATTAGTAGAAGAATTAGAAAAAATAGATTTAGGGCTTAACATACCACCACATCTTTATGAAGTTGTTGCTCAGGTTTTATTATTTGTAAGTAATTTAGATAAAAAGGAAGAATATAAAAAAAATGCAAAACAACAGGCAAATAGGTAGCATTGCAGAAAAAAAGGCTATTGATTTTTTAATAAATAAAGGTTATTCTATTATAACTACTAATTATCAAAAAAAGGTAGGAGAAATAGATATTATTGCTAAAAAAGATACATATCTATATTTTATAGAAGTAAAATATAGAAAAAATATTAATAAAGGTTACCCTAGAGAGGCTGTTTCTTTAAGAAAACAACAAAGGATTAAAAATACAGCTTTATATTACATAGAAGAAAATAATATAGACAAATTTGATTTTTGTTTTGATGTTATAGAGATTATAGATAATGATATTACGCATATAGAAAATGCTTTTTATTGAGGTATATTATGAAATTAAATGAAAAAGGGAATTTAAAGTATTATACATTTGAAAATATAGAAAAAACTAATATGGTAAAACATTGTTTTTCTACTAAATTTGGTGGTGTATCTAAAGGCTTTTATAAAAGTATGAACCTGGCTTTTAGAGATGATATTAAAGAAAATGTTATAAAAAACTATGAAATAATATGTAATGCAATAGATGTGGACTATAAAAGTGTTGTTTTTTCAAGCCAGATACACGAAGATAAAATATATAAAGTTACAAAAGAAGATGCAGGCAAGGGACTATTAAAACAAAGCAATATAAAAGGTTATGATGCACTTATAACTAATGAAAAAGATGTAACTTTAGTAACATTTTATGCAGATTGTGTTTCTATTTTTATAGTAGACCCAGTTAATAAAGCTATTGGTATGGCCCATAGTGGCTGGCGTGGTACAGTAAAAGAAATAGGTGCAAAAACAATAAAAGAAATGAATAAGCAATATAATTCTAATGCAAAAGATTTAATAATAGGCATAGGACCATCAATAGAAAAATGTTGTTTTCAAGTAGGTAAAGATGTTGTAGAAACTTTTAAAAAAGATTTGCCATTTTCAGAAAAATACATTTTTAATGATACTATAAAAGATAAATATAAAATAGATTTACAAGGTATAATTAAGCATACTTTAATAAATAGTGGAGTATTAGAAAAGAACATAGAGCTTAGTGGCCTTTGTACTATGTGTAATAATGATACATTTTTTTCACATAGATTTATGGGAGATGAAAGAGGTAGCCTTGCTGGTATTATTAGTATAAATAATTAAATAAAGTAGGTGAAGTATTTGAACGAAAGAGAATTAGAAAAAGTAAAAAAAAATCATAATATTATAATAAAAGTAGAGGAAGATAGCATAGCAGAAGAAATGGGCGTATCTCCTGGTGATGTGCTTGTTAGTATAAATAATAGTGAAGTAAAAGATGTGCTAGATTACAGGTATCTTATACAAGATGAATATATAGAGGTTGTTATAAAAAAACCAAACGGAGAAGAATGGGAATTAGAAATAGAAAAAGATGAATTTGAAGATTTGGGTATAGTTTTTGAAAGTGGGCTTATGGATAAAGCAAAAAGTTGCTCTAACAAATGTATTTTTTGTTTTATAGACCAAAATCCAAAGGGTATGAGAAAAACTATATATTTTAAAGATGATGACTCTAGATTATCTTTTTTACAGGGTAATTACATAACTCTTACTAATATGAAAGATGAAGACTTAGATAGAGTTATTTTTTATCATCTTTCACCCATAAATATATCTGTTCACGCAACAGATTTAGAAGTTAGAAAATTTATGCTTAAAAACCCTAACTCTGTTAAAATTATGGAACAAATAGAAAAGTTAGCATCAGCTAATATAAAGATGAATTTTCAAATTGTTTTATGTAAAGATGTAAATGACAAACATATATTAGATAAAAGTATACAAGATTTAAGTAAATATTTACACTTAGGTTGTAGTATGGCTATTGTACCACTTGGTGTTACAAAATATAGAGATAATTTACCACAGATTGAAAGTTTTTCTAAAGAAGATAGTTTAGCTATTATAAAACAGGTGGAAAAATGGCAACAAAAATTACAAAACGAATATGGTACAAAATTTGTATTTTTATCAGATGAATTTTATCTAAAAGCAGAAATACCACTCCCTAAAGGAGATTATTATGAAGGATACCCTCAATTAGAAAATGGTGTTGGTATGATTACATTAATGGAAGAAGAATTTTTTGAATACTTTAACACAATAGAAGGAGATAGCATAATACGTAACTACTCTGTAGCAACGGCAAAACTAGCATATCCACTTATAAAAAAATTGTGTGATAAAATATGTGAAAAATTTACTAATACAAAAATTAATGTATATGAAATAAAAAATGAATTTTTTGGAGAAACAATAACTGTATCTGGGCTTTTAACTGGTGGAGATATAATAAATCAATTAAAAAATAAGGAGCTAGGAAATAAATTATTTTTACCTGAAAATTGTGTAAGAGCACAAGATACAGTATTATTAGATGATTTGGATTTAACGGATATAGAAAAACAACTAAAAATAAAAGTTTTATTATCAAAAGATAACGGTGCAGATTTTATAAAGCAATTTATAGGAGGATAAAAAGATGGCAAAACCAATAGTTGCAGTAGTTGGTAGACCTAACGTAGGTAAGTCTACTTTATTTAATAGAATAGCAGAAGAAAGAATTTCTATTGTAGAGGATACGCCAGGTGTAACAAGAGATAGGATATATGCAGAGGCTGAATGGCTTAATCATAAATTTACATTAATAGACACAGGTGGGCTAGAACCAGAAAGTGAAGACATTATTTTAAAACAAATGTACACACAAGCTCAAATAGCTATTGAAACAGCAGATGTTATACTTTTTGTTGTAGATGTAAAAACAGGGGTAACAGATGCAGATATGCAAGTTGCTAATATTTTAAGAAAAGCTAATAAGCCAATTGTTTTAGCTGTTAATAAAATGGACGATTTAAGAAAATATGGTATGGATATTTATGAATTTTACCAATTAGGGATAGGAGAGCCTTTTGGTGTATCAGCTGGACAAGCAATAGGTCTTGGTGACCTTTTAGACGAAGTTGTAAAAAATTTTCCTAAAGAAGCAGAATATGAAGAAGAAGACGATACCATAAAAGTTGCTATTGTAGGAAAACCTAATGTAGGAAAATCTTCTTTGATAAATAAAATACTTGGAGAAGAAAGAGTTATCGTTAGCGACATTGCAGGTACAACAAGAGATGCCATAGATACACCTTATGAAAAAGATGGGCAAAAATATGTATTTATAGATACAGCTGGTATGAGAAGAAAAAGTAAAATAAAGGAAAGTATTGAAAAATATAGTATAATAAGAGCTGTTGCAGCAGTTGAAAGGGCAGATGTTTGTGTTCTTATGATAAATGCAACAGAGGGTATAACAGACCAAGATACAAAAATAGCAGGTATTGCCCACGAGGCTGGAAAGCCAACAATAATTGTTGTTAACAAATGGGATTTGATAGAAAAAGATAATAAGACAATGAATAACTTTATAAAGGAAATAGACAAAGAGTTTAAATATATGTCTTATGCTCCAAAAATGTTTATATCTGCTTTAACAGGGCAGAGGGTTCATAAGCTTTTTGAAACTATAAATTATTGTAGCCAAAATAGTACAAGGCGTATATCAACAGGTATGTTAAATGATGTTTTAATAGAGGCTATGGCTCTTAACCAACCACCAGCAGAAAAAGGACGTCCTTTAAAAATATATTATATAACTCAAGTTTCTGTAAAACCTCCTACATTCATATTATTTGTAAACGATACAGAGCTTTTACATTTTTCATATAAAAGATATATAGAAAATCAATTAAGAGAGGCTTTTGGGTTTAGTGGAACGCCGATACACTTTATAACAAGAAATAAATCTGAAAGGGACTAATTAAAATGGAAAGAATTTTAAGTTTTATTATTGGCTATTTTATAGGGTGTATACAATCTGCATTTATTGTTGGTAAGCTTATAGCTAAAATAGATATTAGAGAGCACGGAAGTGGTAATGCTGGTATGACTAATGTTACAAGGGTGCTTGGTGCAAAAGCTGGTATATTTGTTTTTGTATTTGATATTTTAAAAGGGCTTATAGCTTTTAACCTTTGTAACTTTATTTTTGGTGGTAGTCTATTTTTAAGTGGTGATTCTGTTTTATACGGTGTTTATGCAGGTTTTGGAGCAATTATAGGGCACGATTTTCCATTTTATTTAAAATTTAAAGGTGGTAAAGGTGTTGCTACTACTTTAGGGTTTTTACTTTTTGTAAATCCTGTTATTGCTATAATAACTTATGTTATAGGTTTTATAGTAGCATTTATAACTAAATATATATCCTTGTCATCTTTAGTTATGACGTTAATTTTTGTTATTTTTATGGTTATTTCAAAAATGCCCTTTGAAGAAATATTTATTATGGCAATTGTTACAGCTTTATGTTATTATCAACATAGAGAAAATATTAAAAGGCTTATTAAAGGAGAAGAAAGAAAGTTTTCTTTTAAAAAAAATAATGGATAACCATAAATTTTATTTAGTTAGTTTAAAAGATAAAAATATATTAAAGTATAAAGATATTTATAAGTATTTGTTAGATATAGATAAAAATAAAATAAACAATGGGTTTAAAGATATAAATGTTATTGATAAAGTTTTTATAGATGATGATTTTTTACAAACATTATATAATTTTTTAATATTTATACCTAATGATACACCAGAAGAGTTACAACTAAAGTCTAGTTTTGGCTTAAATTATTTTGGAATAACTGTTTTAAAAAATTATAAAATAATTTACCAAATATTTAATAGCTTATATAACATTTTTGAGCAATCACAAGATTATATGTATACTTGTATAAATAAAAGTATTAAATTATTAGATAAAGAAACTTATTTAAAAATAACAAATGATAATTTTAACTTACAAAATAATTATAAAAAAATATATAAAAAAGATATTTTGTATATTTTAAATAAAATTAAAGAATTTTCTTTAAAATTAAAAGAAGATAACTTTTTTATAATACATTTAGGTATATAGTTTGAAAGGAGGCAATTTATGAATATAGGTGTTGTTGGGGCAGGTAGCTGGGGCACAGCTCTTGCATATTTGCTTAATAAAAATGGCCATAATGTTACTATATGGGGCTATAATGAAGATGAAGTAATAGACTTAAACAACGATAGAGAGAATAAAAGGTTTTTACCAGGTGTTATGTTGCCAGAAAGCCTTAAAGCTACTAATAATGATGAAGATATGAAAGATATGGAGATGATTGTTTTAGCAGTACCTTCTAAAGCTGTTAGACAAATATGTGAAAGATTTAAAAATATATTTAATGATGGCAGAATTATTGTAAACGTAGCAAAAGGATTAGAAGAAGGCACTCTTCTTAGACTATCTCAAGTTATACAAGAGGTAATACCTAATAGCAAAGTTGCTATTTTATCTGGCCCTAGCCACGCAGAAGAAGTGGGTAAAAATATGGCTACTGCTTGTGTTGCATCTGCATATGATTTACAAGTTGCTAAAAAAGTTCAAGATGTTTTTATGAGCGTTACATTTAGAGTATACACAAATATGGATATAATAGGGGTAGAGCTTGGAGGAGCTTTAAAAAATCTTATAGCCTTAGCTGCTGGTGCATCTGATGGATGTGGTTTTGGGGATAATACAAAAGCTGCTCTTATGACAAGGGGTATGACAGAAATAGCAAGGCTTGGTATGGCTATGGGTGCTAAAAAAGAAACTTTTTCTGGCCTTACGGGTATAGGAGATTTAATTGTTACTTGTACAAGTATGCACAGTAGAAATAGACGTGCTGGTATTTTACTTGGACAAGGAAAATCTCTAAAAGAAACATTGGAAGAAATAAAAATGGTTGTAGAGGGTGTAAATACAGCTAAAGCAGCTTACGATTTATCTATAAAATATAACATAGATATGCCTATAACAAAAGAAATAAACGAAGTTTTATATAATAATAAAAATACAAAAGATGCAGTTATTACCCTTATGACAAGAAATAAAACAGATGAACAAGAAGAGCCAAACCTTTTAAATTAGGAGATATAATGAATTTAAAATTTTATAAAAAGTTATATTTAGGTGAAAATATAGATAATGAATATGAAATAATAGAGCAAATAAGAGATAATATTAATATATTTAATCTATATTTAATATGTGTTTCTAAAAATATAAATCATATATTTGATATTTTTTCTTTAAACGAAGCTTTTAAAGATAGATACAAAGATGAACAATATGTAGTTATAGGAATGGCATATGGGAAAAAACAAGCATTTATATTAGTAAAAGATATTTTTGAAAGTAATATAAAAGACATAAATCATATAAAAGAAAAGTTTTTAAAAAAT
>NZ_CAUWHO010000041.1:0-18575 GCF_963558545.1 uncultured Tyzzerella sp.
TAAGAAATTTTATAAATGTATGTTATATTATAATAAAGAAATGGAGGATTTTGTATGAATAAAAAAGCATTAGATATTTTAGCGATAAATTATATAAAAGATAAGTTATCTTTAAGTATTTTAAATAATATATATGAAATAGGAGAGTATTTTTATAAAGATAATTATGATGATATGTCTAATAGTATAAAAACTATAAGAGAAAAGCTACCTAAGCATTTTTATAATATAAAAAATGTAATATCACAAGATTTTGATAAAAGGAAACCTTTTATAGATGATATAAAACAAGATATTGAAAATATAGAAAATTTAAGTTTACCTTTTATAGCAACTTTAAAGTTTGCAGATTTATTAGTTTCTATAATATCAGATTATTATCAAATAAAAATTGCAAAAATAGATAATGATGTTAAGTTTGAACAACAAGCTGTTTTACAAGAAATATATAAACTTTTAGATAGTGAAGAAAAAAATAATACTTTGCAAGAAAACGGTGGGTTATTATTATCAATAGTAAATTGTAGTATGACAAAAGATAACTATAAAGAATATTTAAACAGGAGCCTAAACATTTTGTTTGAAGAAGCAACAGAAAGAATGATAGATGCTACAATAGAAACATTAAAATTTAAGTTTGCACCTTTTGTTTATTTACAAGAAAGTGAAGATAAAGAAATTCTTTTAAATATATTTAATAAAAAATATGACATTATGGAAGAAGAAGAACTGTTACAAACACTAGAAACACTTGATGGGATAGGGCAAAAATATAGTAGTAAAATAGGCGATATAGGTGCTATATATGGTTGTTTTATGGATATATTAGCTATATATAATTTTGCAATAGATACAGACTATCTTTTTAAAGATGACTTTATATTAAAAGATATGTATTATTACACTTGTGAAATAATAGAAAATAAAGATTTTTCTATGTATGAAAATATAGAAAATAAAATAGAAAGTAAATATGAAGAAATTTTACAAAATATAGATAAAAATGAAAAAATAATTAAAAAACAAGTTTATAAAAAATCTTATGATGAATACACAGATGCTATAAAAGTATGTGTATCTTTAGACGATTATTCGGGCTTAAATTTTGAAAAAAATATATTATTTAAGTCTAAATGTAATAATACTAATATAGCAACACAAAAATTTGTAAATGAAAAAATAGAAGATTTTACAACATTTATAAGCAATTTAAATATAGAAAATACAATATCAAAAAAATTAAAACAACAATTTTTCTTTTATATACCTTGCCCTTTAGGTATAAATTCTTTAAAAATATATTTTAAAAATGCTTTAGAAGGTTTAAAAGATGAAACAGGGCTTTTAGTTACTTATAAATTTTTAGCTTTAGCTAATCCACAATTATTTGATGAAAGCGTAGATTTACAAAATCACCATTGTTGTGATGAGCATTGTAACCATAACCATTAAAAAGAGGCAAAACTATGAGTGATAATGAGATTTTAGATTTTGTAGCAGATGTAGGGAGAGTTCTTTTAGAAAATGGAGCAGAAACTTACAGAGTGGAAGATACAATAGGAAGAATTTTAAAATCTTTAAATATAGAAAATAGTGAAACATTTGCTACAAGTACAGGATTATTTGTATGTATAGAAAATCATACAAAAGTAGAACGTATTAAAAAAAGAAGTATGAATTTAGAAAGAATATCTGAAATAAATGATTTATCTAGAAAATTTGTATCTAATGATATAACTTTAATAGAGGCTAGAGAAAAGCTAAATATAATAAAAAATAGTAATTTATATTCTATAAAGCTTATAACTTTATCAATAGGAGTTACTTGCTTTTTCTTTTCTCTATTATTTAAAGGAACTATATATGATGCTATAAGTGCCTTTATTGTAGGGTTTTTATTAAATATTTTTACTGTATTTTTAAGTAAAAAGGCTATATCAAATTTTTTACAAATATGTTTAAGTGGAGTATTTGTTGCTATAATTGCACTTGTAAACTTAAATATTGGAATAGGAAAAGATATAAACAATGTAATAATAAGTTCGGTTATGCCACTTGTACCAGGTGTTTGCTTTACCAATGCTATAAGGGATATATTTGAAGGGGATTATATATCTGGTGGTAGCAGGTTTTTTGAAGCTATAATGATAGCAATAAGTATATCAATAGGTGTAGGTGCAGTTTTACTTGCTTGGTTAAATATTTTTGGCTCATTTATAATAGGAGGTTAAGCTAATATGAGTTTATTTTTAGAGGCTTTTTGGGCATTTTTGGCTACTGTTTCATTTTCCATTATGTTTAGTACACCTAAAAAGGAACTTTTATATTGTGGTATAGCTGGTGCTTTTGGTTGGTTTATATATGCTTTATGTACAAGAATAGGACTTTCTTCTGTATTTTCAAACTTTTGGGGAACTGTGTTTATTGCTTATTTTTCTAGGTTATTTGCAATAGTTAGGAAAAATCCTATATCAGTATTTTTAACATCTGGTATAATAACGCTTGTTCCTGGTGCAGGTATATATAATACTATGCTTCATATTGTTATGTCAGATAATAAGATGGCTAGCCATTATGGTGTAGAAACTGTAAAAATAGCTTGTGCAATAGCATTTGGCATAATAGTTATATTGGCTTTGCCTCAATTTATGTTTACATTTAAAATAAAAGAAAAAAGCAATAATAACAGCTGATATTTTTTAATATAATTAATTTATATATATTTAAAGGAGAATTTTTATGTCAAAACAGATTTGGAAACCAGGAACTATTCTTTACCCAGTACCAGTAGTAATGGTGTCTTGTGGAGATTATGAAAAAGGAGAAAAAAATATAATAACTATTGCTTGGACTGGTACTATTAATACAGACCCTGCTATGACTTATATATCAATTAGACCAAGTAGGTATTCATATAATATTATTAAAAATACAGGCGAATTTGTAATAAATCTTACAACTAAAAATTTAGCATTTGCAACTGATTATTGTGGAGTAAAATGTGGTAAAGATATAGATAAATTTAAAGAAATGAAATTAACAGCTAAAAAAGCCCATAATTTAAATTGTCCTATTATAGAAGAAAGTCCAATAAATATTGAATGCAGAGTAAAAGATATTGTTGAGCTAGGTACACACCATATGTTTGTAGCTAATGTAGTATCTACTATGGCAGATGAAAAATATATAGATGAAACAGGTAGATTTCATTTTGATAAAAGTGAACCTATATGTTATTCTCACGGTCAATATTATGCTTTAGGAGATAGAATAGGAAAATTTGGTTATTCTGTTAAGAAAAAATAAGATGAGTATACAAAAGTATACTCATCTTAAATTATAAAGTTAGTTTTAAAAAATTATAGGTACTTTAAGATATATATTTATAAGATAAATAATTATTAATATTGTAAATTATTTTTAAAAGTTTAAGGATATTATTACGCATATATTATAAATAAAAATTTAAAAAAGTTATATAAAAATCAAGAAGTTTTAAACTGAATAAATCTTAATGTGTTTAAAAATGAATTATTATGTATAATGGATTATTATTATGATGTATCTATTATATTTGATAAAAGAGTAAAAAATTTTGGTAATGTAATAGAATTTGTAAATAAAGACTATGATATAAAAGATAGTACAATATTTTACTTATACGAAGATGTCAACTATAATACACCTTTTATTAAGGTGTCTTATTATAACCGTTTAAGAAAACAACTTAATTTAAATGAAAAAGAAGTAATAGATAATGAGTTTATTATACATTATGATTGGTTTTTAACAGATGATGTAAAGAATACACTTAACTAAAATAACACTATATCTATTGGAAATAACACTTTATATGTAAGTAGCGAGAATATATTTAATGAAAATATGGAGCAATATAGATTTATAGGTAAAAATGGCTATGTTAATATTATACCAGATTATGTAGCAGAAATTTTAACAACTAATAAATTAAGGCTAGCTATAAGTATAAATGGTGGTGGTAAAGAATAATTAAAGAAGAGTTAAATAAATTTATTATAAAAGAATGGAAACCACCTTTTGAATAAGAAATTAAAGCAAATGATAAAATAATAATTTATATATATGTAAAGTCTTGGAGTATAAATAATTCATTAATAAGTTTTTTTAGATTTCTATATTATGTTTATATATTTTATTATATTTATTATTTTTTCTTTAACATTTATAGCTTTTGAGCAACTATTATCTTCTTTAAATTCTAAAAAATCTTATTAATTTTAACTTTTAAAATTTCTAAAACTATTATATAGGGAAGAGTAGACCACCCATTAAAATGGGTGGTCTTGTCTATATACATAATAGTCAATTTTATTATAATAAAAAGACCAATATTATTAATTATTTTTTTGGTTTTTATTGAATTTTTCTTTTGCAAATTCATAAGATTCGTTTATAAGGGATTTAAACTCTTTAAAGGTTCTTTCTGATGGATTTAATACACACACTCACCCCATCCAAGCGTAAACAGGGTGAGGCATAATTGTATCTAAAGAAGAAAAATCAAAATTCATATCTATAACCCCACCAGCAGTAGGGCGTTGTGGGATATACTTAAAACGGTTTATAAAAGTTTTTTCCTTATCCCTACATTTATACTATATATATTATCACGATTTAGCATAGAACTTTTATCATTATTACCATCTTTTTCTTTGATTGTAAGAACGTACACTCCTCGTTTCAAAGCCCCATTAGATTGTAAAAGATTCCACGTTCACCCCAACTATCAACTAAAACAACATCTTTATAAGTTGATAGACAGTATGAAATTATTTCATCTGGATTCATTGTCTTTGCTCCAAGTAATACATTAAAGTACTATCATCTTTTATTACTGAACAGTATTGCTTAAATTCTGTAAATTGAGGAAGTTTTTCTAATGCTAAATGGGCTTTGTGCATAGATTCCCACCAAATCATTTCAACCCACTTATTTTGTGTCATATCTTTTGTAAGAGAGCGTTTAACAAAACCATTGATATTTCTTTTCAAAACAGTATTAAGTTTTTGAAATAAATGTATAAATTGTTCATCACTAACATCTTCTCTTATTTCAAAAATAACCAATTCAAGTATATTTTTATCCATATCTTATTCTCCTTTGTTTGTAAAATTTTGGTTGTATTTAATTCTATAATATATTATCATATAATAGTGACAAATACTGTCATTATTAAGAGAGGATGTGATAAAATTGTCTAAAGCGGAGCGTCTTATAGAAATGATGATAACAATAAACGCAAAAAGACATTTTACTGTTGGTGAATTAGCTAATGAATTTTCTGTGTCAAAAAGAACTATTTTGAGAGATTTACAAGTATTGGAGCAGATTGGGTTTCCACTTTATTCTGAAGTTGGTGCTGCAGGTGGATATCATTTATTAAAAGAGCGAGTTTTACCTCCTATTTCTTTTTCAGAAAATGAAGTAAAAGCGATATTTTTTTCTTGCCAAGCTCTTAAATTTTATAAAGATTTACCTTTTGAACAGGAAATGATTTCTGTATTAAAAAAATTTCTTAATTGTTTACCATTAGATGTGCAAAATAGCATATCAAAAATACAAAGCAAAGTTGTATTCTGGACACCCAACAGACATTGCACATCACCTTTATTAAAAAAATATTTCATATTATTGATAACAATCTTTCTATTAAAATAAAATATTCATCTGAAAATTCTGTAGGTATCTGTACAATAATTCCAATAGGACTATATTCTATGACAGGGCTTTGGTATTGCCCTTCCTATTGTATGAGGACAAATGAAATTAGAGAGTTTCGTGTAGACCGTATTGTTGAAATTATAGAGGAAAAATCTTATACTATTAATGAGTACAAAATTCCTAGCTCTATACAAAAATATCTTGAAAGTTTGGAAAATGGAACGGATTATCACCTAAAAATTTCATTAACAGAAAAGGGTGTAAAAAGATGTGAAACTGAGTTTTTATTAGCACAAGGCTTAAAAGTATTTCCTAATAGACAAGGAATAATTGATATGAAAATAAGAAAGTCAACATTAGAATGGGTTGCAAATTATTTCCTTTCTTTTGGTAACAATGCAACTATAATTGAACCTTTAGAACTAAAAGAATTGATAAGAAGCAAGATAATTGAGTTACATAATCAATATTTTGAATGATATTAATTTTATTAAAGGTTAAATGTAAAATTTAGTTTTATAAATTATTATGAAGATAATTAAAGAAAAAATGTATATTTACGATAAATATAGTATATAAGTGTTTTAGAAATAAAATAAGGATATACCATTAGCAATAGTAATTATATTAATATTAGAAGGAGATTTTGTATAATGGGAAACATTTTATTGAGTATATGTATACCAACATATAATAGAGCAGATACAGTTTATAAAAGTGTAAAAAAATATTTAGAATTTATTCCAGAAAATGTTGAAGTGGTAGTATCTGATAACGGTAGTCAAGATAATACAGTAGAATTATTAAAAAGTATAAATGATAAAAGATTTAAATTATATAAAAATAGAGAAAATAAAGGCTTTTCTTATAATTTAACAAAGGTTATTAGAGTTGCTAAAGGTGATTTTGCTTTGATAATGAGCGATGAGGATACAATTGATGATAGTATGTTAGAAGAAGTTTTAATTACACTATCAGATAAATACGTAAAAGATAATATTTCAGCGGTAGTATTTAATAGTTTTATTGAAAATAATGAAAATTTTACTAAAGAAGATGAGTTTATGAATTTAATTTATGGAAGAGTATCATATATGTCAGGTATTTTGTATAATAAATTGAAAATGGATAGTTATGATTTTGAAGTATTAGATACACTTTATCCACATATATTTATTCTTTTAAAATTATGTACTAAAGGTACCATAGTTTATTCTAAATTAAAACTTGTTATTCAAGGTGAGGAAGATAAGTTTAGTAATTTATTAATATTAAATTATATTCATCCTAAAAATCGGTTATTACAATTAAATCAGGATTATGGTATAATATTAAAAATTGAAAATATTGAAGCTAGAATAAAAGTATTTCAGATATTTAAAATTAAATTTTTACAAGCTACCTTTATTTATGACTTAATATGTAGAAAAGATAATAGAAATGAAAAAGTTAATGTAAATTATTATATACAAGAGTTTAAATTATTTTTTAATAAATATCTATATAATTATTTTAATAATAGTGAAGAATTTTTAGATTATACAGTTAATCATATAAACTTAGTGTTAGATTATAGAGATAAATACGATAAATTATCATATATTAAAAATATTATCTTATTTGTAAATAAAGAGCATAGCGTAGATTTAATTTATGGCCTAATGGAATATAACTTTAAATTAGACTATTTGTGTGTATATGATAATTATGAGAGAGTATTTAAAATTATTGAAAATTTCAAACAAAATATTAATGTTATTAGTGTAGAAGATATAGATAAAATAGATGATTTTGTAGTAGTATTATCTTCAAATGATATTAATTATAAAAAAAATAAAAAATTATTTGAAAGTTTAAATAAAGATATAATTATATATGAAGATTTAAATATTAGGTTCTAGAAAGAAGGAAAGTAATGAAATACAATAATGAGGAAGAACAATTAAAATTAGAAATATTTGAAAAGGTAAAACAGTACTACAATTTAAGCAAAAATAACGAAAAAGATAAAAAACAGATAAATTATGCTGGACGAGTATATGATGAAGAAGAAATGTTAAATTTGATAGATAGTTCATTAGAATTTTGGCTAACATCAGGAAGATATACAGAACAGTTTGAGAAAGATTTAAGTAGATTTTTAAATGTAAAATATTCATTACTAGTTAATTCAGGGTCTTCTGCCAATCTTTTAGCTTTTATGGCATTAACATCAGATAAATTAGGAGATAGAAAGATAGGAAGAGGAGATGAAATAATAACTGTTGCAGCAGGGTTTCCTACAACAATTGCACCTATTATACAATATGGAGCAATACCAGTATTTTTAGATATATCAATACCTAAATATAATATAGAAATAAATGACTTAGAAAAAGCATTGACAGAAAAAACTAAAGCCATTATGATAGCACATACATTAGGAAATCCATTTAATTTGAAAAAAATAAAAGAATTTTGTGAAAAAAATAATTTATGGTTAATAGAAGATAATTGTGATGCTTTAGGTTCTAAATATATTTATAATAATGAAGAAAAATATACAGGCACAATAGGGGACATAGGAACATCTAGTTTTTACCCTCCACATCATATAACAATGGGAGAAGGTGGAGCAGTATATACAAATAATTTAGAGCTAAAACGTATATTACAGTCTATGAGAGATTGGGGAAGAGATTGTTGGTGTAGCTCAGGAAAAGATAATACTTGTAAAAATAGATTTAGCAAACAATTTGGACAACTACCTTTAGGATATGACCATAAGTATGTATACTCTCATTTTGGATATAATCTTAAAGTTACAGATATGCAAGCTTCTATTGGAGTGGCACAATTGAAAAAGTTGCCAAAATTTATTGAAGCCAGAAGAAAAAATTGGGAATATATTAAAGAAAATCTTAAAAATTTAGAAAAATATTTTATTTTACCAGAAGCTGAAGAAAATAGTATTCCTAGTTGGTTTGGGTTTATTTTGACAATAAGGGATAATACAAAATTTACAAGAAATGAAATAGTAGAATATTTAGAAAGTAACAATATACAAACGAGAATGTTATTTTCAGGGAACATAATAAATCATCCTTGTTTTGATGAAATGAGAAATAATAATTATGGGTATAGAGTAATTGGTGAACTTAAAAATACTAATAAAATTATGAATGATACATTTTGGGTAGGTGTATATCCAGGATTAACAAAAAAAGATTTAGATTATATGATATCAAAAATAAAGGACTTTATTCATAAAATAGAGGTGGATAAATAATGAAACTAGTAATTTTAGCAGGTGGATATGGAAGTAGACTAAAAGAAATAACAAGCATACTACCAAAGCCAATGGTTGAGATAGGTGAAAAACCTATATTGTGGCATATAATGAAAATATATTCACAATATGGAATAAATGAATTTATAATATGTTTAGGTTATAAAGGAAATATTATAAAAGATTATTTTTTAAATTATGAAAGTATAAATCAAGATTTTACAATTGATTTATGTAGTAAAGATATAAAATTTCATAGTAAGCATAATGAAAATAACTGGAAAGTAACATTAGTAGATACAGGGTTAGATACTTTAAAAGGAGCAAGACTTAAAAAAATTGAAGAATATCTAGAAGACGATGTAAATTTATTAACTTATGGTGATGGACTAGCTGATATAGATATAAATGAACTAATAAAACAACATACTAATAGTAATAAGATTATTACTATTAGCGGAGTTAGACCATTATCAAGATTTGGAGAGCTAAAAATAGAGGGAGATAATTTAGTATCTTTTGAAGAAAAAGCACAAGTATCAACAGGGTTAATAAATGGCGGATATATGGTATTTAATAAGGAACTTTTAAATTATCTTATAAATGACGAAAATTGTGACTTAGAGTACGGTGTATTTGAAAAGATATCAAAAGAGGGTAAAATGGGTGTATATAAGCATAAAGGACAATGGGCTTGTATTGATACAGAAAGAGATTTACAAAACCTAAATAAAATGTGGAAAGAAGGAAAAGCATTTTGGAAGAAATGGTAAAAAGTAATAATTTCAATAATATATATAAAGGTAAAAATGTTTTAATAACTGGACATACAGGATTTAAAGGTGCGTGGTTATCAATATGGTTAAAAGAGCTTGGAGCAAATGTTATAGGATATTCCTTAGAACCATATACTAATAAAGATTTATATGTTTTATCTAAGCTAAATAAGCACATAATAGAAATAATAGGGGATATTAGAGATAGAAAAAAACTAGAAGAAGTATTTGAGAAATATCAACCAGAGTATGTATTTCATTTAGCTGCTCAGCCGCTTGTTATAGAATCATACATAGACCCTGTTTATACATTTGAAACTAATATAATGGGTACTATAAATATTTTAGAATGTATAAGAAAAACAAATGCAACAAAAGTAGGTATATTAGTTACATCAGATAAATGCTATGAAAACAAAGAGCAGGTTTGGGGTTATAGAGAAAATGACAATTTAGGTGGTTTTGACCCTTATAGTGCATCTAAAGGTTCTGCAGAAATAATTATAAATTCGTATAGACACTCCTTTATGAATATTAATGATTTTGAAAAACATAACAAATCAATAGCAAGTGTGAGAGCTGGAAATGTTATTGGTGGTGGAGATTGGCAAAAAAATAGAATAATACCAGATTGTATAAAAGCAATAGAAAATAATGAAACTATATATTTAAGAAATCCTCTATCTATAAGGCCTTGGCAATATGTTTTAGAGCCTTTAAGAGGTTATCTTTTATTAGGGGAAAAGATGACAAATGAGCCCAAGAAATATAGTGATTGTTTTAATTTTGCACCTAATTTATCATCAGTTATAAATGTTGAAAAATTAGCAAATCTATTAGTAAGCAGTTATGGAGAATGTAAAATAGAAAAAAATAAAAATATTAGCGAGTATTATGAAAGTAGTGTTTTGAATTTAGATATTAGTAAAGCATATTTTAAATTAGATTGGTATCCTAAATTAGATATAGAAAATACTATAAAATACACAGTTGATTGGTATAAAAATTATAAGGAAAATAATGTATATGATTTATGTGTAAATCAGATATTAAAGTATATCAATGAGTAATATCTTAAAAATATTGATTAAATGTATTTTAAATAATATCTACTACATAATTATTATGGAGGTTAAAAATGATTAAAGTTTCTGATTATATAACAAAGTATTTTGAAGACATAGGTGTTAAAGATATTTTTATGTTTACAGGTGGAACAGTAATGCATTTAATTGATTCTTTTGGAAGGTCTAAAAAGATTAAATACTGGTGCACACATCACGAGCAATCTGCTGCAATGGCTGCAGAAACATATTCAAAAATAAAAAATGATTTATGTGTTGTATTAGTTACTAGTGGACCTGGTGCTACTAATACAATTACAGGGGTGTTAAGCTGTTTTCAAGATTCAGTACCAGTAGTATTTATATCTGGACAAACTAAAGTTAAACAAACTATATCTAACTCTCAAATAGAAAATTTAAGACAGTTTGGTTCACAAGAAGCAGATATAGTATCTATAGTAAAACCAATAACAAAATATGCTATTGAAGTAACAGAGATAGAAAAAATAAAATATTATTTAGATAAAGCTGTATTTGAGGCTAAAAATGGTAGACCAGGACCAGTATGGCTAAGTATACCTTTAGATGTACAAGGTGCTTTAGTTAATGAAGAAAATTTACAAGGATTTAAAGAATCTGATATTGAAGAAAAAATAAATATAGAACCTAAGAATGATGAAATAGAATATATTATAAAAGAAATAAATAAATCTAAAAGACCTGTTATTATAGCAGGTCATGGAGTAAGAATTGCAGATGCTAATAAACTATTAGATGATTTTTGTACAAAATATAAAATACCAATAGTAACTACTATTATGGGTATAGATAATTTAGAAAATGACCATATTTGTAATATATGAAGGATAGGTATTAAAGGAACAAGGGCTGGAAATTTTGCTATACAAAATGCAGATTTAGTTATTTCCTTAGGTTGCCGATTATCTGTTGCGTCAATAGGACATGAATATAAACTATTTGCAAGGGAAGCTAAAGTACTAGTAGTAGATATAGATAAGTATGAGCATTTAAAACAAACTATAAAAATAGATAAAATTATAAATTGTGATGTTAAAAATTTATTACAATCTTTAGAAAAAAATACTTTAAAATTAGATTTTAAAGAATGGCTTAATAAATGTAATGAATGGAAAAGTAAATATCCAGTTATATTAGAAGAATATAATAATGACAATAAAGGGATAAATTTATACAAATTTATAGATGTATTGAATAAAAATATAAAACCTAATATGACTATTATTTCAGATGCAGGTTCACCATTTTATGTTGTAGCACAAAGTATATCTTTAAAATATGGACAAAGGTATATAACAACTGGAGGAACACTTACTATGGGTTATTCTTTACCAGCTACTATTGGTGCATCAGTAGTAACGGATAATAATACTGTAATAGCTATTACAGGTGAAGGTTCATTTATGTTAAATATACAGGAATTAGAAGTATTAAGATATCATAATTTAAATGCTAAAATATTTGTTATTAATAACCAAGGGTATTATCTTATACGTCAAACTCAAAAAAGATATTTTAACGAAAACTTTATTGGGGAAAGCAGCTCAAGTGGTATATCTTTCCCTAATTTTGAAAAGGTTGTTAATGCTTTTGATATAAAATATTATAAACTAGAAAATATAAATCAATGTAAGCGACAACTAAATGATATTTTATTAGAAAAAGGGCCAGCTATTATTGAAGTTATAGTTGATAAAGATATGGAAATTATGCCTAATAACATATCAGAAATAAAACCAGATGGTAAAATGGTTTCTAAGCCTTTAGAAGATATGTATCCATTTTTAGATAGAGAAGTTTTTAAAAATGAAATGATAGTAGATATTGTTGAAGAATAGGGAGAAATATATGAAAAAGGTTATTATAACTGGTGCTACTAGTTCTATTGGAATAGCATTAATTGAAGATTGTATAAAAAACAATGTAGAAGTTTTAGCTTTATGTAGAAATACATCTAACAGGCTAAAAAATTTGCCTAAATCAAATTTAATAACAGTAAAAAATTGTGATTTAAAAGAGTTAGAAAATTTTGAGTTAAAAGGAAATGAAAAGTTTGATGTATTTTATCATTTAGGTTGGGTATATACAGGTAAAGAAGAAAGAAATAATGTAGAATTGCAATATAAAAATATTGATTATTCAATAAATGCAATAAATTTGGCTAATAAATTAGGATGTAAAAAATTTATTGGTGCAGGCTCTCAGGCTGAATATGGGGAACATTTAGATAAAAAAACAAGTAGTGATTCTTATGCAAACCCAACAAATGCTTATGGTATATGTAAATATATGACAGGTAAACTATTATCTATACAAGCTACTAAATTTAATATGGACTATGCTTGGGTACGCATTTTTAGTGTTTATGGTAAATATGATATAGAAGATACTATGATTTCTACAACTATAAAAAAGCTTAAAGCAAAAGAATATTGTAAATTTACACCAGGGGAACATATATGGGATTATTTATATAGCTCTGATGCAGGTAATGCTTTTTATTTATTAGGTAAAAATTTAGAAGGTAACAAAGTTTATTGTCTTGGTAGTGGTAAAGGTAAGCCACTTAAAGAATATATACAAATTATAAAAGAAGAAATTGACCCAAAAGCTAAAATAGGTTTAGGAGATATAGAATATATAAATGGGATACCTAATCCTATGGTTGCAGATATATCAAATTTAACTAAAGATACAGGATTTACACCCCAAATAGATTTTAGAGAAGGTATAAGGAAAATACTACAAAAATAAGTCGCACTATAATTATAATGCGACTTATTTTTGTAGTATTTTATCTAAATAAAATTTCATCTCTTTTAGGGCCATTAGAAACCATAGAAACTTTAACACCAAGTTCTTTTTCTATAAATTGTACATAGTCTTTAGCTTCTTGTGGAAGAGCATCAAAATCTTTAATACCACGAATATCAGTTTTCCAACCTTTAAGCTCTTGATAAACAGGTTTTGCTTTATAAAGTTGCTCTGTTGTTAAAAAGTCTTTATATATTTCACCATTTAGTTCATATCCAGTACAAACTTTTATATTGTCCATATAGCTAAGAACATCAAGACAAGTAATACAAACTTCTGTTGCACCTTGTATTTCACAACCATATCTAGTAGCTACAGCATCAAAATATCCAACACGGCGAGGGCGACCAGTAGTAGCACCATATTCCCCAGAATCACCACCACGTTTTCTAAGCTCTTCAGCTTCTTCTTCAAAAATTTCACTAACAAAAGGTCCTTCACCAACAGCACTAGAGTATGCTTTTGTAATAACAGTTATTTGTTTAATAGAATGAGGAGGTATACCAGCGCCAACAGCAGCATATCCAGCTAAAGTAGATGAGCTAGTAACATAAGGATAAATACCGTGGTCTGTATCTTTTAAAGCACCTAGCTGACCTTCTAAAAGGATATTTTTACCTTCTTTAATAGCATTTCTAAGATATGTGGAAGTATCTTTTACATTTTCTTTAATCATATCTGCATATTTTAAAAGCTTTTCATATACTTCTATATAGTTTACTTCTGGTTTATTATATAAGTGCTTAAATTGTATATTTATTTTTTCATACATATGCATAAGTTTATCTTTAAGTCTTTCTTTTTCATAAAGTTCCCATACTTGAAGTCCAACTTTAGAAAATTTGTCTGCATAAAAAGGTGCAATACCACTTTTTGTAGAACCAAATTTTCTATCTCCAAGACGTTCTTCTTCGTAAATATCTAAAAGAACGTGGTGAGGTAATAAAACTTGAGCTCTGTCAGATATAAGAAGATTAAATTTTATACCTTTTGATACAACACTTTCTATTTCTTCCATAAGATATTCTATATTAAGTGCAACACCATTACCAATAATATTAATTGTATTAGGATTAAATACACCAGAAGGTAATTGATGAAGTGCAAATTTACCATATTGATTTATAATAGTATGGCCAGCATTACTACCACCTTGAAATCTAACCACTATATCAGATTGTTCTGCACATAGGTCAGTTATTTTACCTTTGCCTTCATCTCCCCAGTTTGCACCAACTATCGCTCTAACCATTTTTCATCCTCCTTAAACAGTAAGTTCACTACCTGTAGCAAATTTATTTTTATTTTTATCTAACATAGGTGTAACTTCTTCGTTTATATAATCTAAGACTTGCATAGGAGCACGTCCAATAAAGTTTTTAGGTTCTAATATTTTTGTTATATCTTCCATAGTAAGATTGAAAGATTTGTCGTTTACTATACGTTCTATAAGGTCATTTTTACCACCATTTATTTTAACAACCTTAGAAGCTTCCATAGAATGCTCTCTAATTTTTTCGTGTAGCTCTTGTCTATCGCCACCTTTTTTTACAGCGTCCATCATAATATTTTCTGTTGCCATAAAAGGAAGCTCCTCCATTATGTGTTTTTCTATAACTTTAGGGTAAACAACTAAATTTTCAGAAATATTTATATAAATATTTAAAATAGCATCTGTTGCTAAAAATGCCTCTGGCATAGATATTCTCTTATTAGAAGAGTCATCTAAAGTTCTTTCAAACCATTGTGTAGAAGATGTTATAGCAGGGTTTAGGGCATCTACCATAATGTATCTTGCAAGACCTGCTATCCTTTCAGAACGCATAGGGTTTCTTTTATAAGCCATAGCAGAAGAACCAACTTGTCCTTTTTCAAAAGGCTCTTCCATTTCTTTTAAATGTTGTAAAAGACGCATATCATTTGAAAATTTAGTAGCACTTTGGGCTATTCCACTTAATATGTTAATAACTATGCTATCAAGTTTTCTAGAATATGTTTGTCCAGAAACAGAAAATACACCTTTAAATCCAAGTTTTTCTGCTATAAGCATATCTAGTTTTTTTACTTTTTCATTGTCGTTGTTAAAAAGTTCCATAAAGCTAGCTTGAGTACCAGTTGTTCCTTTAGAGCCTAATAATTTTAAATTTTCAAGGCAAAAATCTATTTGTTCTAAATCCATCATTAAGTCTTGTATCCAAAGACAAGCTCTTTTACCAACTGTTGTAAGCTGAGCTGCTTGAAAATGAGTAAAACCAAGAGTAGGCAAATCTTTATATTCTAAAGCAAATTTAGATAAATTTGATATAGTAGATAAAACTTTACCTTTTACAAGCTCTAGAGCATCTTTCATAATAATAACATCTGTATTATCTCCAACATAACAGCTTGTAGCTCCGAGATGTATTATGGCTTTAGCTTTTGGACATTGTACACCATAAGCATATATGTGAGCCATAACATCGTGTCTAGTAATTTTTTCACGTTCTATTGCAACATCATAGTTTATATCATTGGCAAAGGCTTCTAGTTCTTTTATTTGTTCATCTGTAATATCAAGGCCAAGCTCTTTTTCAACTTTAGCAAGTGTTATCCAAAGTTTTCTCCACGTTTTAAACTTTTTGTCTGGAGAAAAAATTTCTTTCATTTCTTTGCTAGCATAACGAGAGTTAAGAGGGCTTTCATAAATATTTTTATTCATAATTATATCCTTTCTATATATAAATTATAATAAATGGTCTACATTAATAGGGTAGTTGCCTGTAAAACAAGAATCACAAAAACCAGATGTTGAATTAGGTGCTATATTATGAAGGTTATCAAGACTTAAAAAATCTAAACTATCTGCTTTTATAATGTCTCTTATTTCTTCAATAGTATGATTATTAGCTATAAGAGAATCTCTTGATGGTATATCTGTGCCAAAAAAACAAGGCCATAAAAATGGTGGAGAAGATATACGAACGTGTACTTCTTTTGCACCTGCTTCTCTAAGAAGATTTACTATACGTCCACTTGTTGTACCACGAACAATGCTATCATCTACCATAACAACACGTTTTCCTTTAACAACACTAGAAAGAGCATTAAGCTTCATTTTAACTGCTATATCACGTTCTTTTTGGTTAGGTTTAATAAATGTTCTAGCGATATATCTATTTTTTACAAAGCCCATTTGGTTAGGGATTTTAGAATATTCTGAATAACCCTCAGCAGCACTAAGCCCAGAATCTGGAACGCCAATTACTATATCGGCCTCAACAGGTGATTGTTTTGCTAAAAACATACCAGCTCTTTTTCTTGTTTCGTGAACAACTTCATTTTCTATAAAACTATCAGGACGAGCAAAATATATATGTTCAAATATACAAAGGTGAGATTTATCAGAACAGTTATCTTGTATAGATTTTGTTTTGCCTTGCTCCACAACAAAAACTTCGCCAGGCTTAATATTTCTTTCAAATTTAGCATCTATTGTATTAAATGCACAAGTTTCCGAAGAAAAAACTATTGCATCACCTTTTTTTCCCATACATAAAGGTCTAAAGCCCCACCTATCACGAGCAGCTATTAACTTGTTAGGGCTCATAACTAATAAAGAATAAGCACCTTCTATTATGTTCATAACATTTTTAACAGCCTCTTCAATAGAAGATGTGTTTATACGTTCTCTAGCTATTAAATATGCTATAACCTCTGTGTCTGATGTAGTTTGGAAGATAGCACCTGTTTTTTCAAGCTCTTTTTTTAACTCGTAAGTGTTTGTAAGGTTACCATTGTGAGCTATTGCTAAAGAGCCTTTTATGTATCTTAATACAAGAGGTTGAACATTTTCTCTAAGGTTGCCACCAGTTGTAGAATATCTAACGTGTCCAACTGCCATATTGCCTTGCAATTCTTCTAAAATTTGTTGATTAAAAACATCATTTACAAGTCCTAAATCTTTATAATGAAATATCTCTCTATCTCTATTTACAGCTATACCACAGCCTTCTTGTCCTCTATGTTGTAAAGATACAAGCCCATAATAAGTAGATTTTGCACATTCTCCATTTGGGTCATATATACCAAAAATACCACATTCTTCGTGTAGTTCTCTCATTTTATGTACCTCCTTAAATATTAGGATATTTTTCTACAAGGCGTTTATATACCTCGTGATAAACATCTGAAAATTCACCTAAATCTAATCTAAATTGGTCTTTATCCAATTTTTTGTTTGTATGTATATCCCATAATCTACAAGTATCAGGAGATATTTCATCAGAAAGGATAATATTTTTTTCACTATCAAAACCAACTTCTATTTTAAAGTCTACAAGTTTTATATCTATATTTTTAAATATTTCTATTAAGGCATTATTTACATTAAATGCTAAATCAGAAATTTCTTTTATTTGTTCTTTAGTTGCAATATTTAAAGCTATTGCGTGATAGTCATTAATTAGAGGGTCACCTAAGCTATCATTTTTATAACTAAATTCAAGAGTAGGAGAGCTAAAAATAGTACCTTCTTGTGTACCATATCTTTTACAAAAAGAACCAGCAGCTACATTTCTAATAATAACTTCTAAAGGGATAATATCCACTTTTTTAACTAAAGTTTCTCTTTTACTAAGTTCTTTTATAAAGTGTGTTTTTATACCTTTTTGCTCTAATATTTTAAATATTAAATTAGCCGTTTGGTTATTTATAATACCTTTACCATCAAAAGAACCTTTTTTTTCACCATTAAAGGCTGTTGCATCATCTTTATATTCAAAAATACAAAGGTTATCATCATCTGTTTTAAAAACTTTTTTTGCTTTACCAGTATACAATAAATCTAATTTTTGCATATTAAAACCTCTCACTCTTAAATTTTTAAATAAACTCTACTAAAAAATTTTAAACTTTATAGCTAAAAAAATCAAG
>NZ_CAUWHO010000042.1:0-18200 GCF_963558545.1 uncultured Tyzzerella sp.
GTTATTAATCTTCTTCTATCTAAACTCTCTGTGTTACTTCTGTGTATTGAAGTTATATCTCCACTTCTTGATTTTGTTATAATAGTTTCTTCCCCAACTAACTTAGAAAATTTCTCTGCTGTTTCATCACTATTAGTTAATATATATATTTGATTACCACAGTTACTTTCTATAGTTTCACTCATATCACCATATTTTTCTTTTAATTGAGAGTATGACTGTATCACTAAGTTAAATCTTATATTTCTACCTAAACATACAGTTATCATTGATGCTAAACCATTTATTGTAGGCATATTTCCAAATTCATCTAGTAAAAATACTACTTCTCTTTCACATTTTCCACCATTCAAAGTCGCATTAAGTGATAATGAATCATATACTTGCTTTACATACATACTTGGTATAAAATGAAGAGATTCGTCATAGTCTGGAGTAACCATAAATATTGCTTTTGGCTTATCATATTTGTCTTTTTTAAATCCTATGTCTTTAAAATCTAGTGAGTTTTTTGATGTCATTCTTGCTACTTTGTCAAAAGTAAACTTTTGTAACTTACTCATAGTTGTAACAAAAATACTACCTTTCGTTTTACCTTGTGCAAAGTTTACAGTTGAATACTGTAATTTAGCAACAGATGTAGAAGGTAGTTTCTCAAAATAATCATCTATTTTATATCTTTCAGATGTACCTACTTGGTAAGATACACATAGTTCAGTAAGCATACTTGCTACAGTATAAAGAGTTATTTTGTATTCTTCACCATTTTTTATGCATCTATCACATAAAGCTAATATTAAAGCATTTACTAAAGCCATAGAAGATTCCTCCCACATAGGCTCACTTGATTTCTCATTATGATATATAGCATAAGTTAAAGTATTACAAAGTTGTTGTGCTTCTCCTAAATTACCATTTTTATATGCTTCAATAATTAATGTTAAGGGGTTATAGCTCATTGAACAATCGGGGTTTATAAGGTTTAATACATAAATATCATACCCTATTTCTTCAAGAGTTTTTTTACCCATTGCATATAACTCTCCTTTGGGGTCATTTATTATCATAGATGCTTGTTTTTCGGCTCTTGAATATATATCAATCAGTGGCACAATGTATATTTCACCTTTACCACTTCTTGTAGCACCAATTATTAAGTTATTAACTGCTGAATCATCAATATACATAACTTCTTTTTTTAGTTTTTCACCATTTAAGCCTATGCAATCTTTGAATCCTCTTGCAATAGGGACACCTCCACCTCCACTATATCTTTCATCTGCTATAGGTACTGCTCTATATTGTATATCTATTTCTTCTCTTGTAGCAAATCTTGAACTGCCTTTTTGACCATCTTCTAATTTTCCAAAAGATGCTTTTATATTTAATAGGATTCTATAATATACACCAATATATATAGTCCAAAATACTAAATATATTGGTAAAAATCTAAATATATTGAAAAAATTAAAAACACCCAAAATGCTTATTGAATCACCAAAAAGCATTTTGGGTATTCTTGATATACTATCAGTTAAGAAATTCAAGAATAATGTTAATATAAAAAATCCAGTTACACCAACTTTAACACTAAACTCTTTCTCTGTGAATTTCTTAATAAATATGAAATTAACATCTTTATCATCAAAAAAATGTTGTATCTTTCCATCTATAAATGAATAAACTTTTTTTATATTATGTTTTACTATACATTTTACTTCATCCATCATTATTTTACTTCATCCATCATTAAATCCTCTTTCAATGTATGCTACCGACAATTTTGTCGGTAGCATATTATATATATTTTTAATTTTAAACTTAATTAGAATTGCATTATGCTTTTTAACCATTCAGCTATTGTTGTTGCACCAAGTGCAAATACTAAACCAACTGCTCCACCTATATACCATCCTTTCGCTTTTTCAAATCCATTTTTTCCTCCAAACGTATGAGTTAAACCTCCTATACCTAATGCTATTGCTGTAGCTGGTACACCTAACATTTGAATCCATTTTATTATTTCATAACCTATGTCTATTATATTTTGCATAATAAACCTCCTACATTTAAATTTTTTGTATAAAAAAAGCACCAAAATATATTTGGCACTTAATTAACTATTTTTAATTTAACTCACTATTTGTATCATTTTCCCTTAATTTTTCTATCAAAAATTTTGCATTATCCGTTATAAAATTTTGATAGCTATTATTTAACCACTCATCATGGTCAATTCCTTTTAATCTCATTATTTCACTTGCTAAATCTTTTTTATTTTTGTCTATTGCCATTTCTATAACCCTCCACAATTTTTATATTGATTAAAGTATGTCTGTTAGAACATCTTCAATTTCATTTAAAACATTTTCAATCTCATACCCTTCATATTCTAAAAGTTCTTCTATTCCAAATCTACTATTATTTCTTGTCCTATTTTTTTCATAAATTCCTCCTTTTATTTTATATCAAATCTTCTTCATTACCACTTAATATATTTAAATATAAAAGTACGCTAAGACTTAACAAAGCTATTATAAATGCTATTATCATATTCCTTCCTCTTTCATATTTCTTTACAAAAAAAGGCTACTAACCTTTATAGTCAGTAGCCTTATAAAACTTAAGTATCTTATTTCATTATCGCTATGTGTCTATCATCCCACAAGTTACCTTTTATTTTCATCTTATCATTTAAACTAACACTTAACATACCTGTTGGTGTCCATACATCTAATATTTCAGCATTTACAATATAGTCAAGTTTATCTTTATACCATATTGGAGTGAAATGAGTTCTAGTACTGTATGGAGAATATTTATTTTTCTTAAATTCAAATTCTGAATTTAGTCCATTATTTTTTGTTTTTTCTAATAATCTATTATAAGTTTTGTACTGAAATTCTGAAAATGTAGTGTTTACATTTTGAGCTGATGTTACATCAGAACTTGACCCATTATGATTTACATTAGTCGATACTTTTAAATCTACACCATAACCACTCTTCATTTCATATTCATTACCAATTTTCTTATATGTTGGATTATGGCTATCTGGAACTAAATCCATATTAGCTGACAAACTAGCCGAATATGTAGTTTTACTATATTCCCAATATCCTCTGTCTACCCATTCACCATATGAAATACCATTCTCGTCTGTTCCATAATCTATCCATTCCCAACTCGGTTCCCATCTACAACTCCATTTATACCAACTTGTTGATGTATTATTCGCTTGACTTGGTAGATATGGCATTACAAATCTATCATTTCTATCATCTGCAACAGGATCTGGTGGTGTAATTTCTTTTATATCAGAAATAACTGCTTTTATATTTGAACTAGATATATCTCCACCACTTATACTAACTTTTATATCTACTGTTTGAGGTGTTTTTGGTGTATGCCATTTAACCCAAACCAACTGACTTGAACCACTCGGTATAACTATGTTTGAAACAGTATGCTTGTTTCCTAAAATATCAAATGTTACAGTTATTGGATTATCCGGTGTAATATCATCATTTGATGATATTTCTATAGATGAAATAACATCTGTATCAGTTCTATACTGATAATCTTCTTTATCTATACCTATATCTGGAATTGTTGGTTCATCCGGTTTAGGATTACTTGGATTATCTGTAGATGCTCCGTTAAACCTAACTATTCCTAATCCTAATTGCTCTTTTATTATATTATCTTTTACAGGCTTATTAGTTGCTCCTTTATATGCTGGAAATCCTAAATCTGATGTTTCTAAAAACATTGAAAATGGTAATGACCTATGAGATATACTAGCAAAATATCTTCTAATATCTCCATTTGTCTTTTCATTATATAAAGCTACTTCATGTGAAGTCATAGCCCATCTATTGCCATGATACGTTATATAAAATATAGGCTCTAATAATAGTTTGTATTGACCATTAATAAGTGTTTCGTATGGTATTGCCGACTTTTCAGCTATTCTTCTAACTGTCCATTCAGAAGTAAAATATTTCTTTATAGCTTGTATATCATTCCCTTTATCACTTACTATTGTTGGCATCTTTATATCTGGAATTGAAGATTTATATTTATTAACTTTAGGTGCTAAATTAACCCCATTTTTATATTGAATTTTACTAACCTTACCAAAGTCATATTTTATATCACTTCTATTTTTATTTGAAAAATCTATTGGAGTTCTAACAACTGTATTAGTTTTTGTGTCAACTATACTTATACGAACACCATCATCACCCATTCTCCATTTATTTTGAGATGTCCCACTTCCAGTAGTTCCACCTCCACCTCCACTATCAACATTTCCATTTCCTGCGGCAAATACTGATATACTTAATGTAAATATTGACAATATTATAAATATAATTGATATTGTTTTTTTCAAATAAAATCACTCCTTTGCTTTAATATAAAAAAAGAACATGATTTAATCATGCTCTTTTTCAATCCTTTTGAGTATTATTCTACATATCCCCAACTTGATTATCTATACTTCCTTCACCACTAGCTGTATCACTCGAACTTCCATTTCCAACTTCTATTTCATCATCAGAAAATCCTGGTATACTTCCACCACTTGGCTTTGACGGTTCTTCTTGTGGCTTAACAGTTGTTACAGGTGGCTTACTACTTGGCTTGTTATTTGTATTATTTGTTGAACTTTGAGTATTATTTTTATTAGGCTTTGAATTAGAACTACTACTTGTCCCTTGACTTGGCTTAGTTGTAGTTGTTGGTTTACTACTAGAATTATTATTTTCACTATTTGTTGTACTATTATTAGAACTATTTGTATTTGATGAACTTGTGTTAGTAGTGTTGCTACTTACATTTTTATCATCACTAGAAAATGTTTCTTTCTTATTTTCATCTTTTTTACTTTGTTCTTCTAAGTTCTTTTCAATTAATGCTAATCTTTCTTGTTCTTCTTTTTCCTTTTTAGCTTTTTCTTCTGCTTCTTTCTTTGCTAATTGTTCTTGCTTTATTTTTTCTTGTTGTGCTAATTCTTTCTTTTTATGATTTATTCCAAACATAGTTGCTCCAACTATAGTAACTCCTAATATACTTGCAACTATTATATTTCTTTTCTTTACATCCATATTGAATAAGTTTTTCATATCCTACACTCTCCCAAATATATTATTTTAATTTATCACTATTTTCTTTTAGCTTTTTTATAGTTATTACTCCATCACTATAAGTTAATTCCACAGTTCTATCTTCTTTATCTATCCCCATTTCTCTTAACCACTTAATCGGTAAAGATAATCTAGGAGATACACTTCCCGAACCACCATTTGGCATCATAACTTTCATTATTCTTCTATTTTTTTCTTCCATTACAACTATATTCCTTTTCTTTTTTATATATTAATTATATCAGAAATATGACGGTTTGGCAATGTTTTTTTTACAAATTTTTCTATTTTTTTATTTATTAATATTTTGGGATATATCCTACTTTAGCACCTATTTTAGTTTTAACTTTATCTACATCATAAAATATGTTATATAATCTATCTAATTCAATATCAGAAGTTATTTCAACTATAAATTTTTCTTTATTTTTATCAGTTGTAGGAGCTATTCTTGGATTATCTATTTTTAATTTTAAATTAGATAGTGTGTACTCAACTTTTCCATTACTTTTATATCTTTTTACATATTTATTCCCTTCTTTTTCTACTCCTAATAAGTCTTTAAGTTGTTTATCTATATTAGATTTATCAATCTTTTCTTCCCACTTATCATTATTAGAAATTTGATATGAACCAAAGTACCCTTGTCTAGCATTTGGGTATATTTCATTATAGTTTTCAGTTGCTATATCAGTAGCAATACTTTCTAGTGCATCTCTTGTTCCATTTAAGATTATATTATTTCTTACATACTCTGAAACTGATGTAAACAATATAAGTAATATTAAAACTATTACAACGCCCCAAATAAGACCATTTCCATCATTATTTTTTAATGATTTTTTTATTTTATTTAGCATCATTTATGGTACACCTCACTAGAACCTACCTCTGTAGCACTTATAGTAATTTCATTTTTCCCAAAAATAAAAAATCCTGTATCAATTTTTTTAGATACAGTTACTTTAATTTGCTCATTTAAATTTACTTTATTTGTTCCACTAATATATTTTGTGTCCCATTTTACAGAATCAACATCTACTAATGTTCTCTTTAATTCATTTATCTTATTATTTACACTTGTTCCAACTTCTCCTGTTATTTCTGCTTCTCTCATTACTTCACTTGCAAACTTACCTAATTCATATTTCAAAGTAAAAACAGGATAATATGTTAATGCAAATACAACAACTACAAGTGATAAGATTATACCTATTATATGACCAATATAGGCTTCGCCCCTATTATCTTTTAATACTTTTTTTATCATAGCTCCTATCCTTTCTCTGCAAAGAAAAAAGAGTATATCTACTCTTCTTGTTCTATACTATATTTTAATTTTGAAACTTCATATATTATTCCTATCCTAAAATCAAAAACTTCACATATTTTATTATTTGTATGTGTACTATACCAATATAAACCATCCGTATACATATGTTTATATAGCTTATTTATATTATGTACTTCTTTTATTTTTATTTTTCCTTTTTTATTAAGAACTATTGATGACGATATAGAATGTATTCCATTATAAACATATGTTAAGTCTAATCCATTATAATAAATTCCCATATGATTGCATGGAAAAAATTTAAAATCATTTTTACTTAAATATTTTATTCCATTTGATTTACTTTTTATCTTCCATGGAACTAAAATTATCGTATCATCTAAAATACTAATTTCTATATCTTCATAAGATATAATACTAACTCTTTCTCCATTTTCATCATATACATCAGATGGAAATATAATAGTTCTTGATAAGTTTATAGGTTCATGTGGCTTTTTATATATTAATTCAGTTAACAAACTATACTGTAAATCTTTTTTTACAGTATTTAATATATAGTTTAATAATTCAACTTTTTCCTCTCTATTTTCATCTTTAATTATATTTCTAGCAAAATCCAAAGCATTATTAAATCCATATGAAACATTAGATTTTATCTCAATATTATTTTCTTTGATATTTTTCCTTTTTAATATATTGAAAAACATTATTATACTTATATCCTCCTTTATACTATAATATATCAATTATACTATAATATATTTTAGGTTCTAACAAATCATATGCTCTATATAACTCAATTATATTTTCAAGTGCATTGTACCAATTTTCTTTTAATATGCTTAATTTTATTTCTCCTAAATACTTAATTTGCTTCATGCTATATGCCATGAATATACATGACAATCTATCTTCATTGAATCTATTATATTTAACAAACTCAATCATTGTGAATGGCTTTATCTTTTTATACTCTTCAATAAAATTGAAAAATTCTTTTTTACATTCATCATTTGAAGGATTACTATTTAAGCACTCTGTAATTCTATCAATTAACAATGAAATTTCTTCTCTTCTATGCATATAAAATCACCTCAAAAATACAAAAAGGACATTCTTTTATTGAATGTCCTTCTTAAAACATTTGACTTATACCCTTCATCATTTCATATCCTAACACAGTAAAATATATCATAACCAAGCATCCCATCATCATTGCTGAATATACTTTTATTTTTGCAGGTCGTTTAAGTGCTTCTCTTCTTAATCTTTGATATTCTATACTTTTTAATTGATTTGCCAACATACTAAAATATATAGTTTCATTTGAGCCATTTAAAACACCTATAAGACCTCTTACTATCTCTGACAATGAATTACTTCCTATTCTAGTTTCAAAACGTCTTAGGGCTTCTTCATAAGAACCTGATGTCATATCTGCTATAGTTATTTCAAGTTCTTCTCCTAGACAAGATTTAGAATTTTTTTGGTATCTTTCTAAAATTCCGAATACATCATGGTTATATTTTAATTCTTGCTCTATAGTTGATGCAAATTTAGGAAGTTCAGTTTCAATTTTTTCTTTTCTTTTACCAATAAGCCTTTCGGCTCTTTTGTATTCAACCATATATATATTTATTGAAAATAACATTATAAGAATACCTAAAATCGGTAATAACATATAAAAAACTAAGCCTAATACAAGTGCTATACCAACTTTGATGTACACTTGGCTTAAATATGTTTCGGGAGATATTCTTATATCTGCTGATTTCAAAGTTGATTCTAGTTTTGACTTTTTGTATTCATCTATTTTTATGTACTTAGATAATAAAATAGCATAATCTAATATTATTGTTTCTATGGTCTTAGTCGATTTTTTCTTACTTCTTCTATTTGCATCTAAAATCACTTTTGATGCCTTAATATTTGATACATTGAAAATATCAGCTAATATCATATAAAAACCAACTGATACTAATATAAAGAATATTATCATCATAATTTATCACTCTCCATCTAATATACTTGAATCTATTGGTTTTGTATGTTTCATAACGCCCATAAATGCAATAAATGTAATCACTACAACTATTGACACTACAATTTTTCCTGGTGTTGAAAATACTAATGTATTAAACCAATCTTTGTTTGCAAAGTAAAGTATTGGAAAATTTATATATACTATGATTAACATTCCAAAAAACTCTTTAAGAGGTCTATATAGCTCATTGTTTATTTCAGCACTAAGAGTTCTTAAATCAGATAATTTAGACACTATTGGACTAAGTATTACTCTTAATTCTCTATTACTCTGACAACTTATTACTGCATCTACCCATTCTTTGAATATATCATCATTTATCTTATTTCTCATATCTTCTAATAGACTAATAGTATCAGAATTTATAAACTCTGATTGTATAACAAAACTTTCAAATATATTCTTTATAGGTGGCTTTATAAGTGGCAAATTCTCTTTTATTGATTGCACAATATCATTACTTCTTATGTAAGATGAAGTTATAGCTGATAAACTCGTTTCTAGTTCCTCTGTGATTGCTTTTTTATACTCTATTGATGTCAACTTTATATATTGAAATGGTAAAGTTGCAAATCCTATAGCAAGTATCGGTATTAAGTAATAATTACTCATATATACAGATATATAGATACCTATAACCATAAAAACAACTGATAAAATACATATATTAGAAAACTTATCTTTTTTATTTGTTATTTCTAATATATCTTTACTTTCTTTTATAAGTTTAGAAAAGAAATTATCTTTTTTCTTAGATTCAATTTCTTTTACTTGTATTGATATACTCTTATTTTTCTTACCATTTTCAAGATATTTAAATATATTATTTATTAATTCTGTAGGTGAAATATCTAAATATATAAATACTCCACCAACAATAACAAAAAATGCAGTTAATGTTAGTACATTCACATTTACACCTACTTTCTTTTTTATACATACTTTTTTGCAAAAATAAAAATGTTCCCCGAGAACATTTTTTCTTATTTACATCTAATAATTTTTCTAAATCACTAAATGAAATACTATTTTTTAAATTTTTTATATATAAAAAGAACTCACTATATTTTTTACCTAGTCAGCTCTACAATCTTTTAATTCATATTTAGCCCCACATTCTATACACTTACATTCTTTATTTTCGGGATTTATAGAAACATATCTATATCTTGATTTACATTTTGGACATTTCCTATCGCTCATAATTAATACCCCTTTCTTTTTTATATGCTCTTTTCCTACAAAATAAAAAATGTTCCCCGAGAACATTTTTTTATATATACTTTTCTTGCTTGTTTTAAGCAATACATACTCAATCCTATATTTAAAACTATTTTCAAAAATTAAACTATACATACTATCTTAACAACTTTTCCAACTCATTAAGAGGAATACCATTTTCTAATAATCTCTTTTGAGTTTGCTTTGATATATTATTTTCTTTCACAAATGATCCAACTATTCTTGTCTTTCCATTTTCTACTGATTGACTTTCTATTTTATATCTAAATAATGTACTTAGTTCTCTATCTCCGTTATCATGTATAATACATTCTTTTATTTCCATTACTTTTCTTGTATTATCTTCTAACTTTTTTATAAATACTACTATTGGAAATGCTTCGGTTACTAAGTTGTATAATGTTTTATCATTCATATCATACTTAGTCTTGCACAATGTAACCATTCTAGCATATGTGGCTTCACATGAGTTTGCATGAGTAGTTGTTACTACAGTATGTCCTGTTCTTGCCGCCTCTTGTGCTGAAAATGATTCTGAGCCCTTCATTTCTCCTACACATATATAGTCTGGATTTGATGTTAAAGAAGTTTCTAATAACTTTTCTTGGTCTATAGACTTACTTTCATCTTCGCTATATCTAGTAACAGTATGAATTACGTTATTTATTATATTTCCATTTTTATCTCTTTTAACTAAATCAAACTCTCTTACATTATTTTCTATAGTAAATACTCTCTTATTATCTTTTATAGTTCCTAATAACCAAGACATTAATGTTGTTTTACCACTACTTGTAGCTCCTGTGATACAAATACTTACTCCATATCTAAAAAGTTCTTCTATAGTATCAATCATTTCTTTTGATAGAGTGTTTTTATCTATAAAATCTTTTTTTTCTAACTTTTTAGGATTTACTATTCTTATTGAAGCAACTATTCCATTGTCATTATCAATGACACCTTCACCTAGCACAGTTATTCTTATATTTTTAGATAAGTGTCCTCTTACTATAGGCATTGACTTATCTAATACCATACCTGATTCTCTAAGCAATCTTTTTATAATATCTTCTGCATGTTTAGGTGATAAAAATTGTTCTTTACTTTGCTTAATATCTCCATTTGAATATGTTATTTTAACATCATTCCAAGCATTTATATTAATTTCTTCTATATCTTCACTATTTGAGAAATAGTCTGATAGAAAAGAAAATTCTGCCATATCTCTATAAAGTTTGTCAATTAAATCAGTTTCATTAAGTCCTTCAACTTGAATTTTGTTATCTTGTATATACTTTTGTATATATGATTTTAATTGTGTTTTTTTTAGTGCCTTATTGTCTTGTTCCCCATGCAACAACACTTTATGTGTATTCATTGATATATGGGCTTGAACTCGTTCTAAAACATCTTTAAAACTATGTAGACTATTTGTCTTTAATAAACTATTGTTTAACATATTACTCACTAGCTCCATCTATTTTTAATTTTAGTTTGCTAAATATACTTAATTTATTACTAGATTTATTTTTACTATTGATTTTATCTTCATCACTTAGTAAATCTATAAGATGTTTCATATGTTTACTTAGAATATTTTCTTCCTTAGTTTTTAATTTGAAAAATAATTCTGTACATAAACTTTGCTCTCTTATACCTTCCATATATGGAAATTCGCCCTTTACTAAATAAATATCTTTTATCTCTTCGATAGGCTCGTTGTACCTAAAGTTAGATAATACATTTATATGATTTTCTTTTTTGAAATTGGTACTATCCAGTATTGGTAAAGATGAGTTAAAATAACTCATACTTTTTAGACTTGGTGTTATAAGCCTAATTACTTTATCTGCTAATATTAAGGACTTTGTGCTTAATAAATCTGTTACAAAATAACTTGATGTGTCAATTATTATATAATCAGCCATAAATCTAATTATATTAAAAAATTCATCAACTCTTAATTCATCATACTTTGGATATGTATATACATTTTCATATTCTTTATATCCTGTTATAGTTATATTATTTGCTTTTTCTATAGTATATAAATTCTTTAGTATGTCAGATTTAGTTAAATTTACTGCTGATAGTATATTTCCTAATGATTTACTATTCTCTTTTTGAATTAATGTTGGTATAACAGGGCAATTATTATCAGCAAAAACTATTATTACATTCTTCTTTTTACTTGCTAATTCTTTTGCTAATTTTATACTAAAAGTACTCTTTCCACTAGAAGGGCTACCCCAAACTGCTATTATTTTTCCCATGAAAAAATCACTCCTTATTTTTTTGCTAAAGTATGCCTATTAATACATCTTCTATTTCTTCTATAAACTCTTTAATGTCTATTTCTTCATCTTCCTCGGTATTTTCTAAATATTCTTTTTGTGAAATTTCAACGACTTCTATATTTTCCTCCCAGTTTATTTCCATATTTTTAAATTTTTCTGCATTTTCTTCATTTTCAAATTCCATACTAAGTTTTAGGTATAATCCATCTCCTAATGGATGATTTATAGTTCTAAAATATCTATTAACTTTTATTGACATCCCAATTAAGCAACCTTGATAATCATGTTTGGTTTCTTTCATACTATCCTCCGTTTAAAATCCAACTTTCCTACACATCTATATTTAATCAACTACTTTTAGTTTCTTATATTTTCTTTTACTATTATGCTATTTTGTTGCTCTATATATTTTTGTGCTTCTTTTTCAGTTCCTCTATAAACTAAGCTAACATGCATCTTACTTGTTTCTTCTAAGTTGGCAATTAACTCGGCTTGTTCTCTATTAACAAGTACAGTTATAGTCGTTGGTAATTCTTCTTCGGGATTATTATTATCTTCTTTTTTATCTACACCAACATCATTAGTTACTGCCAATACTTTTACATATTGAAGTTCTTTTGGAGTAGATGTTTTTTCATTGTTGTTTTCATCCATTGTTGTCGCTATTATTGATATAATATCACCTGTTAAAAGTTTCCCCGATAAACCCGAAGCAAAGTTTTGTATAGTAAATGATATAGCTTGTTGTGTTCCATCTAAACCATATAAATACTTATCTTCTGCTATTGGATTTTTAGATAATTGTCTTTCTAAAATAGTATTATCTCTAACTAAGTCAACGACTGCATACTTCCCTACAACATCTTTTTTATTTAATATTGCACTTTCTGGAAGTCCTTTTTTGCTAACTTCAACTACTTTAACTTTATCAGCCGTTATCTGTTCACCCTTATTAACTTCACTTGATATTCTTACTACTTCAACGCCTTTTTGCATTGACTTATTATATATCGGTGCTATCCCAAAACATAAAACACCACCTAATACTATTGCTACAATACCTACGGTAGTTCTATTTTTTTTTAATGCCATTTTACGGTTCTCCTTTTCATGTTTTTATATTTATATATATAAAAAGCCAATAACCTTATGGTTACTGGCTTTTTGTGAAAGTATATTAATTCATACAAAATGCAATAACAAAAAAGCACCCTATAGAAATATAAGGTACTAATGCACATTTTTTATTCTTTATACTTTTTTTACTTACTATAGATTTTGAATATTCTATAATAATCATTAATAAAAATCCTATAAATATCGAAAACAATACATTACTTAGTCCTAATAAAAGACCACTTGAAGATATTAATTTTATATCTCCACCACCTATTGAGCTATCAGATATAAAGTTAGGAATTATTAATATAATAAATGAAATTATGCAACCTAAAATTGAATCCAATAAATTAAATATTGTAAAATTAAAAATTAAATTTATTGTTGCTATAAATAATATTATTATGTGAATCCAATTATATACTATTCTTGATTTTATATCTACATAACTAGCATATAATAAAACGAATATATAGATACATAATAGTATGCTATACAATACAATTAACCTCTGTAGTTAAATAGTTCATTTATTTTATCATTCACTTTTGGAATTATAGTTCCATTAAATGCTAAATATAATGCTCCCATTATTAAAGCACCAACAACTATAATAATTATAATTCCAACTGCTCCACCCATATAACCTTCACCTTTGTTACATGATAAACACTTCTTTACTTTTTCCTTTATATTTAATTTTGCTATGTCCTTCTTTGCAGACATTTTTAATATTAAATCAGACATGATTTAATCCTCCTTTTAATTTATTAATTTTAATTTTTAAATATATTTTTAAATAGCAAATCGTCTATGCTTATATTTAAAGACCTTGCTATATTATAAACTGCTTCTAGTCTAATATTATTTCTATTGCAAGATATTATATTTTGAGCCATCTTGTAATTAATCTTTATTTTCTCTGATGTTTCTTTTATGCTTAAAGAATTACACTCTCTATAATTTCTTACATTTCTTGAAATCATCAACTCCATAAATTCACCTCTATTCTTCGTAGAATTTTTGGCACATGAAATCATCTACTGTTACACCTAATGCTAAAGCTAACTTTGCTATATCTTCTATATGATGTTCAAAAGAACGTTCTTGCTCTATAGAAAGTATCTTTACTTTTGATACTCCCGATAATTCAGATAGTTCATCTACTGTTAAATGTTTTTCTTCTCTAAGAAACTTTAAATTTTTATAAATTTTCCACCTCACATATACCACAACCTTTCAATAAAATAAAAAAAGCCTATCAATTAACTTGATAGGCTTTTGGAGAGTATTACTTATAAATCTGAAAATAGATTTTGTTGTTTGTGTCTTGTGTTATTTTCTATTTAACAGTTTTAATAAGCAATACTCAAATCTATATAAATTTATCTAAAGGGAATAAGGGGATACCATATTAGGAATATTATCACTTTCACCTAAGTTTACTATAATAGAATTTCTTTTATAGAAAGTTTTAGGTAAATCTAACGGTCTTGCTCCATGTTTCTCATTAAACACTATATTTCCATTTTCATTGTAATTATAGCTTTGTCTATTCCAATCTAAAATAGCACTATTGCCTATGTATGAGTTGTTCATATTATTAACTGCTTTTATCATTTCTTTTTTTATTGCTCTATTTTTTTTATGTTCTATTTTGTGTTCACTTAAATTTTTACTTATATACTCTCTCATATATGAGTGAGTAAACATTAATAATTCTGCTATTTCCTTAGCATTATACCCTTTTACATATAAAGTCCTTATATGTTCTTTATGTATTTGTTTCTTGCATTCTTCTTTCTTTAATCTATTTTTCTTATGCTTATCTTTAAACTCTTTTAAGTTTCTTTGAATATATTTTTGAATATTTTCATATTTATGTCCTAACTCGTTGGCTATTTCTTTTGCATTATACCCTAATATATACAAATCTTTTATATCAAAATCAGTAGATTTATTCTTTAAATGTAATTCTTTATAATGTTTTAATCTTATGTCAATTATATATTTAGTGCTTTTTTCACTTATATTAAGTTGCTTTGAAATTTCAAAGCAATCATATCCATTCAAATATAACTTTTTTATCTTATCATCCATATTATCTCATCCCCCTTAAAAAAGTATACACTTATGCAAATTTTCAAAAAATGTATGTTTTGCATGGACATTTTCCAAATTAATTTGCTTGGTGGTTTGGCGACAAATTTTTCGATAAAAATATGTTTTTTATCATTTACAATACTATAATATCATTTTTTTACATTTCTGTCAAATACTTTTGTCGTTTTTTTTGATAATTACATTTGACAAAAATCTTATTTTTTTATATTTGGTGTATAATATATATTAAAGTAGGTGATAAAGTGTCTTTATATAATTTTAGTAAAAATTTAAAAAATTTAAGATTATCAAATAATTTAACGCAACAAAAACTTGCAAAAGATTTAAATGTTTCTAGGCAAACTATATCTAATTATGAAAATGAAACAAATGAACCTGACTTTTATATGATTGCTAAAATAGCTCAATATTTTAACTGTTCTATAGATTCATTAGTCTTTGATGGTTCTAATGTTGATACTAACAAATTAAATAAAATTCTAGATTTAAATATAAATATTTTAACTCCAAAAAAAATTCTAAAAAACTTAGAAAATAATAAAAAAAGTTTATATAAAAATATTAATGAAATTGATGAAATTATAAATTTCATTAAAAATAAATATAATTGCGAATTATCTAAAGAATTATCAATTAATGATAAACTTAATTCAATAAGGTTAGAACCATCTAAGAATAATCATTTAAATAGCATAGACATTGATTTCTACACTAAAAATAATATTATAATTTTTAATGCTCCTAAATATAAACATCTAGCAGATAATAAGTTTAATGACATTCCTATTATAGCTGATATATCTGCAGGTTATCCAATTTATACTACTAACGATAGAAAAGAGTTTTGTTTTCATATATACTCAAACAATTTAGATTATAATTCTGATAACTACTTTGCCTTAAAAATAAATGGTGATAGTATGAATAAACTATATAAAGATGGAGATTATATCTTAGTTGAAAAAACATCTTATGTTAAAAATGGTACTCCTTCAATAATATGTATCGAAGATGATTATGCTACATTCAAAATATTCTCTAAAGATGAAAGCTATATATATCTTGATCCTTGTAGCACTAATCCTAAACAGCAAAAACAAACTTATCCTTTAAATAAATACAAATATAGAATTATTGGTAAGGTTCTAGGCGTAATAAATGAGTACGAATAAAATAAGAATAGTAAAAACTTGCTATTCTTATTTTATTTTCATTAAACTAATAATCTAATCCTAGATTATTTCAAAATCATATCTTTATGAACTTTTAGTCTTTAGTCAGTTTATATATTTATATAAGTATTTTCCTATTAATAGAATCTGCTTTCTCACAACTCTCTATAGCAAAATTACTTTTTATTTTCTTCAATCTAAATTCATTAAATTACTATATATTCTACTTTAAACATATAATAATTTATCTAACTATGTCCCAAACTTTTTATTAATATGTTGACTATCATAAACCTATGTTTTAAACTTCTATCACCTAAGGACTCTCGTTAATGGACATAGTTACCCTACAAAAAAGTGTAGAGTAACTCTCCGTTGTATCACCTTTAGGCTCGGCATGTATACGTTCATGCAACGTCGGACTAGCATAAGTTAATAAATACTCACCGTTGCTATTTAAAGCATCCACCAACACCCCAGACAATGGACGGTATATTGAGTATCTCCACAAAGTGTTGCCACCCTATCCTCTTACTGTTTGTGGTGCGATATTACCACTCTCTGCCCTTCTTAATGATGCTAGACATTAATATATGCAGTTGGGATTTTAACCCAAGTGTTTAGTCGGCTACCCCTGTACTCTATCGAGCCTTTCGGTTTGCTCTAGGTCAAACACTCTTCCTTATAAAACCTTATCTATTAAGTTTTTATTTATTTTTTATATTTAAATTATTTTAGTAACATACTTCTATTATTTCTCTAATTATCAAGGTTAGAGTTAATCCTTCATAGGGTTCTAGCACATACCCCTATGACATAGTGCTAATAATAATTATCAAGGGTAATATCAATCCTTCCGTTGCATCAAGCTCTTTAGCTACGGTCTATGAGCCTTAATTTTCCATATGTACATAAATTTAAAATAAAAAAAGCCTTGATATATTAAATATCAAGGCTTGAAAACTTCATTATCGTAAAATTAAAATAATTTTATACCAAATAAGGAAAATAATAATTTTCCTTATTTAAATTCACGAATAATTCATTGCTTTATATCAAAATTAAAGTATTTTTGAATATAAATATATATCAAAGGTATTGAAAAATACCATAAATAATGCTATAATATATTTATTAAAGCAATAAATTAGAAGTCTACTTGCACAAGGTAATTTAATATTGTGTGGAATATTAAATCCTATAATCTAAAAAATGTCGCCAAACATTTTTTTCATTCGTGTAATGTGGACTTTTTTTCATTTAGTTTTATTTAATTTTTATTGTAATATAAAATTAAATAAAATACAAACAATTATTTTTTTTTTACAAAAAAAAAGGCTAGAATAAGTTTTTCTAGCCTTTTTTGTTGATTATAATTTTAAATTTATTTATTTCTACTCTCTTAGTTACATATTTCCAATAATTAACGTTGAAAAGATTAAATATGGTTGTTGCAACGCCCATAAGAGCTAATCGTTCTAATATTTGAGATTTATATTTGGGTTCTTCATTTAATTTAATTATTTCTAAGTTACTTTTTTTTGATAATTGTTTTAATTTTCTTTCCATTAGCTTATTTGTTGATGTATAAACAATATTAAAGTTAGAATTAGATAGAAATATATCAAAATCATTTAATGATTGTTTTAATATATATTCTATATTTCTAGGTTTATTTCTATAGAAATTCAATTTAAATGATTGTGCTAAAAATTGTTTAAAAGGTATATATTGCTGAATATATAACTTTCTATT
>NZ_CAUWHO010000043.1:0-17829 GCF_963558545.1 uncultured Tyzzerella sp.
AACACAAAAATATACATATCTTCAACACAAAATAATAAAAAAAACACTAATAATGATAATGTATGGTTTTTAATACTAATATTAATATTATTTGATATTATATAACTTTCCTATATTTTTATATAAAATACATTTTAGGTTACTTATAATATAAAATATATATTTTTATTAAACTAAAAACAAACACTTTTACTTAAAATATAAGTTAAAATTTAATTTTAATAATAACAAGACATAATAAAAAATTATTATATCTTGTTATTATTTCTATTTTAGCATATATTGCACTTCTATTTGCCCTAGCTCTATATCACTTTGCTTTTGAAATCCTGTTTCATAAAACCCTAAACTTTTATAGAATTTAATAGCTTCTATATTATTTTTAAAAGTCCATAAAACTATACTTGTTATAAAGTTTTTACTACAATATAATTTTAAATTATTTAATAACTGAGTGCCTATACCCTGTATAGTATAACTATTATTTACATAAAATGATATTATTTCTATACTAATTTTTGATACATTTTTATAAACAATATATCCACATATTTCATTATTCTCTGTATTTTCTGCAATAAGTATATTCCCTTTCTCAAGTAAAATATCACATAAAATTTTTTCTTTCTCATTAACATTTAATTTATTAATAGTAGCCTGTAATAAAAATTTAGAAAAAGCCTTTTTCCAAGAAGATACATATATATTAGCTATGTTTTTTAAATCAGTTTCTTTAGCATCTCTAATTTTTATTTTCATAAAATTCCCTTTCTAGCAAATATTTTTTATTGTAAAATACCTTATCTAAATAGATAAGGTATTTTATGCTAATTTTTAAGAAATATTTTTTCAAATTGTTCAATAGGTATTGGTTTAGAAAATACATATCCTTGACCTACTTTACAACCTATTTCTCTTAATATTTCCACTTGCTCTAAAGTTTCTACACCTTCACATACAACGTTTAAATTAAGCTCTTTAGCCATTTTAACTATATATTCTATTACAATTCTATCTTTATTATTAATGTTTTCTTGCGTGCTTAAAAATCCTTTATCTAATTTTATTATATCTACATCTATTTCTTTTAAAAGGTTTAAAGAAGAATAGGCAGAACCAAAATCATCTATAGATACTTTAAGTCCATTTTTTCTAAGCTCTTGTATAAAAGAATTTAAATAATTAAAATCTGTAGAGAATATATTTTCTGTAAGCTCAAATTCTACAAGCTCCACAGGTATATTATATTTATTTACAAGATTTAGTACATTTTTAACAAATTCAAAACTTATTGTATGAACTCTAGACACATTTAAAGATATAGGCATAACCTTTAGCCCATTATCTAGCCATTGTCTAATCTTTTTAAAAGTTTTTTCATAAATATAAAAATCTAAATTTACAATAAATCCATTTTTTTCAAATATAGGTATAAAATCGCTAGGCAGTACCATTTCTCCATTTTTTTGCTCCCATCTTACAAGAGCTTCTGCTCCACATACCTCATTAGTATTCAAGTTAAATTTAGGCTGTAAGTATACTAAAAATTCTTCATTTTCCATAGCATATGACATTCTATCTTCTATCAACTTTTCCTTAACGATATTCTCGTTCATTTCTTTAGTGTATATAGCAAAACTGTTTTTATGCGACCCTTTTACGTGTTTTCTTGCTATATTTGCTCTATCTATCATAGAATTTAAATCTTTATCTTTAGGATTTATTTTGTATACACCACATATAATAGTTAATCTCATATCGTTAAAAAGTAACTTTTGCATTTTATTAATTTTTTTATTAGCACTTTTTATTCTTTGTTTTAGCTCATCTTCAGATTTATATTTTATTATAGCTAAAAATATATCATCATTTGCTCTACAAAATATTTCATCATCTTCAATAACATCATATAAAATAGTGGCAAAATTTTTTAAAACATCATCACCTCTACCATAACCAAAAGTATTGTTTATATATTTAAACTTATCTATATCCATATATAATAAGGCATATTTTTGCTCATCACTTTTTGTGTTACTTAATATATTATTAGCTTGTATTTTAAATTTTGTTATAGAAGGTACTCCTGTTAGAGAATCTATATAGTTTATTTGTTCTATATATTCAGATATATCTCTAGCACACACTATATAAGCATCTGTACCATCCATCCATTTAATTTTAGAATAAGATGCACCCAACCACATATTAGCTATTTCACAAAAATAATTTGTACTATTGTTCCCTATGTATTCAATATTATCTCTAATAGGGCAATAATGACAACGCTTATCATATCCTTTAACTTTATAACAAACTTGTCCTGTTTTTACTTCTGGCATAATAGATTCCATTTTTTCATTAAAATATAATAACTCAAATGTATCTTCTTTTATTATATATGTGTATAATTGTTCATTATTTATAATAGCATTGTTTATTTGTAGCTCTGTGTGAAACTTTTTGTCTATTTTATCTTTTGTTATTTGAGTACCTATAAGCCTTGCTATAAAAAATACACCTTCTATTTCTTCATTGTGCCATTCATAAGAGTTATAACCTTCAAATCCCATAAATCCTTTTACTTTTCCTTGCTCCATAAAATAACAAGAAAAATATATATTTATGTTATCTTTTTCGTATATATATTTTAAAATATCTTCATTTTCTTGGATACTTTCTTTAGAATTATAATATAAAAATGCCTCTTGCTTATATGCTTTTAAATATTCTTTTTCATCAAATTTAATATTTTGCATTTTATCTTTAAGGGGTTTTACATTATCATCACACCATTCATATGTGTTAGATATAAATTTATCATTTTCAGAAACTTCAAATACATAAGCTCTGCTTATATTATAACTTTTACATAAAGTTGCTAGTATAAGATTAATTGTAACCTTAATATCTTTTACTTGTAAAAACATTTCAGAAATATTTATTAATACATTTTCGTATACAGATTTTCTTTTAAGATTTCTAATTTCATCTTCTTTGTTATCATCTTTTTGTTTGTCCAACAAACTTATATTCTTCATTTGTTCATTGTATATTTTATACTGGTCTTTACCTTCATTTTTAGCGTGATAAACAGCTATATCTGCTTTTTCTAATATTTCTGTATAATTATTACCATCTTGTGGATATATAGATATACCTACACTTGCTGAAATTTTATGTCCTATGTTCTTTATTTCATATGTCTTTCTAAAAACGTTACATACATTTTCTGCCATATTTATTATATACTCAAAGTTATCCACTTTCTGAAGAAATAAAACAAATTCATCTCCACCTATTCTGGCTACAAATTCTTGTTCTGCACATATTTTCTTAATACTACTTGATATACTCTTTAATACTGCATCACCGAATATATGCCCAAAGGTATCGTTTATACCTTTAAAATCATCTATATCTATTATAAACAATACGTGGCTATTTTTAGGGTCTTTTTTTATAGCTTCATTAACTATATTTTCTATTGCAACTTTATTGTAAACTTTTGTTAATGGGTCCCTAATAGATTTTTCTTTAAGCTCTTCTATTTCTTTTTTAAATTTATCTATATTAGTTATTTTACCAACTATTTTATGTGTATTACCATCGCTATCATTTATAATAAATCCTTGGTATAAAGCCCAGTTATAAGAACCTTCTTTATTTTTTATTCGTATTTCTTCACTAAAAGAGCCATTATACTCATTTATATTTTTTATAGATTCTATAAATTTTCTTAAATCATCTTTATGTATACTGCGAGTTTTTATTATATTTTTTATAAAACCTTGTTTTTCAAAGTCTACATTAAAAGTTTCTTTATATCTTTCTGATATATCTAAAATATCTCCATCAATATAGTATTCAAAAATTATTTCATTTGAAATATTAAATATTATATCATATTGTTCTTTTTCTAGCTCCAAATCACTTAAAATCTTTTTATATTCATTTATGTCTATTGCTATACATTGATAAATAGGTATGCCATTAAAATCTTCTAAATATTCACCTGTTAAAGATATACAATTTTTTATATTATCTTTTTTTATTATTTTGCATTCAATATTTAGCTTACCTTTTAATTTTTTTGCTTCCTTTATTTTATCTAATATGTATTGTCTATCTTGTTTTTCTATAATATCAATGAGTTTATTATCAAAATTTTGTGTATATTCATATTTAGAGTATCCTGTTAAATCATAAAAACCTTCGTTTGCGAATAAAATTTTTAAGTCTTTATCACATATTATTTTTATAACACCACCAGGCACACTATTTATAATACTATTTAATTCTCTATTTTTTATAATTTCTTTTTTTATAAATTTTTTATTTTGATTAATTATTATCATAAATAAAAATATAACTTGTATAAGAATTATAGTAATAACTTTAATTAAAACAAATATTAATAATTTACCTTTTTCTCTTGTATCTTTTTTTACATAATCCTCCGGCATTATCTCCAATGTGTAAAAATTGTCATCTGTAGGGTTAAAAAATGCGTAATACCCCTTATCATTATTAATAAAATATATTTCAAAGGATTTTCCTCTTTTTATATTTTCAGTATAAATTTCTTTATTAACAGGGTATTCTTCAATTTCTACTGTTTCAATTATTTCATATATATTTTTTTTATTAAAAAATTCTCCTCCAAAAACAATATCACCATTAAAATTTATTATATATGTAATAAATTTATTTTCTTTGTGTTCTTCTTTATAAAAGCTGTTAATTTCTTTTTCTCTTATATAGCTAGATATAGCTCCTATAGTTTCACCATTAAAATAAATAGGTAATACTACTTCCATTTGATCATAGTTTTCTCCCTGATTATATAAGTATAAAATATCTTTATTTTTTTTACTAGGGTTTAATATGTCCCTATATTTTTTTTTCATATTTTCAAATTCAGTTTTTGTATATATATTAATTTTCATAGGTATTGTAGATATAATAGAATTAAATTTATCTTTTATATTTTCATCTACTATATCTACACCAACAAAATATAAATTTCTTATATAACCTAATTTTCCTATTATATTTTTTATACGACTTTCAAAAAGTTGTGAATTTAAATATCCATAGTCAAAAGCTTCTTCTTTGCTTCTTTGTATATAATCATAGTTAGTAGCCTTACTATATCTATAAAAACAAATTAAAATAAGTACTAAGCTAATAATAGTGCTTAATAAAATTTTAATTGAAAGACTATCTTTCTTCTTCATTTGAATTCTCCTAGTTTTTATAATTTATTTTACTACTACCTTTATGTCAATGTTATAAATCGCCAAAAATAACAGGCAATTTTTCTTTAAACTCATTTAATATCATAGTAGATATTTCTCTTATTTGTGGGTGTGCAGATTTATCTGCTCTAAGTTTAAAGAAATGTCTCCAAGCTCTTAGATTCATTGTTACAACTATTTCTGTTTTTAAAGAATTAGGTAATATAGCTCTAGCCTCTTCTGGTTTTGCACCATTTTCTATAAGCATATTATAATTTTTTTCTATTGTAGCCATAGTGTCCAACCATATTTGTTTATTTTTTATATCCTGCTCACTATCAGATGAAAAAAAGCAAGGCTCTATAAAAGTTAGCTCATTACCAAATCTATCATTACAATAATTACAGTATCTAGTACTTTCTTGAGAGTAACTTGCTATCCTATGTCTAACTATCTCGTGAGTAACTCCTCTATCGCATATAATTCTTACAGTTATTTTTTCGTGTTCTATGACAGACTCGTGTCCAAGTTTTAAAATATTGGTTACAAACTTTTTAGCACTTTCTTCGCTTACTAAATTTTCACTTTTATAGCAAGTTCTTCCAGCACGCTCAATAGCCTTTAACATTTCACCTTCGTTTAATTCTTGTTCTATTACATAGCTCGGTTTTATAATATTCATCATTTTCTCCTTTACATTAATTGTCTACCTTGTAATGCTCTTGAAAGGGTAACTTCATCTACAAATTCTAAATCTCCACCTACAGGTACACCGTGTGCTATACGAGATACTTTTATACCGATAGGTTTTAATAACCTACTAATATACATAGCAGTTGCTTCACCTTCTATATTAGGGTTTGTAGCTAGTATAACCTCTTTAATTTCATTATCTTTAAGTCTTTCTAAAAGCTCTTTTATTTTTATATCTTGTGGTGTAATACCTGTCATAGGAGATATTGCACCATTTAAGATATGATATAGTCCTTTATATTCTCTAGTTTTTTCATAGGCAGCCATATCTCTTGGGTCTTCTACAACCATTATCATAGACTTGTCCCTTTTTTCATTAGAACAAATATGGCAAGGGTCTGTATCTGTAATATTACAACATATAGAGCAATATTTAATACTTTCTTTTGCATCTAATATACTATCTGTTAATGCCTTTGCATTTTCTATTGGCATATTAATTATATAAAAAGCAAGCCTTTGTGCAGACTTGCCTCCTATACCTGGTAATTTTGATAGTTCTTCTATAAGCTTTGTTACTTTATTGCCATAAAAATTCAAACTAAATCACTCCTAAAAAAGTCCACCTGGAATACCCATTCCACCAGTAAATTTGCCCATTTGACTAGACGCAGATTCTTCTACTTGTCTAATAGCTTCATTTACAGCTGTTAATATTAAGTCTTGTAACATTTCTACATCATCTGGGTCTACAACGTCTTTATCTATATCTATACTTTTAATTTCTTTTTTACCAGTTATAACAATTTTTACAGCTCCACCACCACTTGTTATTTCAAACTCTTTTGATTCTAGCTCTGCTTGCATTTCTTCCATTTGTTTTTGCATTTTTTGAGCTTGCTTCATAAGGTTGTTCATATTCATTCCGCCAGGAAAACCTCCACCAAATCCGCCTCTTGCCATAATATATCCTCCTTGTAAATTATTTATTTATTAAAATATTTCTTTATTAATATAATAATATATCACTTATATTTTTTATATATTAATTTTAAACCATTTTTATGTTTAAATCAACCAAAATTTTTATTTATTACATATTTATTCTATATTAACTATCCCCTCTGGAAATAGATTGGCTACATCTTCGATATTTATATCATTTTGTGTTTTAGGTTCACTACTAATAACTTTTTTATATTCTATATCATATTTAGCTCTAGATATAACTCTTATTTCATACTTTTTATTAAATAGCTCAAACAAAGCTTCTTCTATATTATTTTTTATATTTTCTAACCTTCCAACAAAAGCATCATTACATACAAGATATAAAAATTTATCTTCTAAACTTTTTGGCATAGCTTGTTGCAAATATACTTTTTCTGGCTCCTTAAATTTATTTATAAGCATTTTATAATTATCTATTGCTACTTTTAAATCTTCAGACACAGCTAATTCTCTAGGCTTTATTTCTTCTATTTTTTCTTTTATAGTATCTTCTTTTTCATTTTTTTGTATGTATATAGTTTTGTTATTACTTTCTTGCAACTTTTTTTCTAAAAAGCTTATTTTTTGTTTTATATCTGTAATATCTTCTTCTAAAACAGCAGAACATAACTTTATACAACCAGCCTCTAAAACTATCCTTTCATCAAAAGCATATTTTAATGTAGCTTGTATTTTAGAAAATTCATCTATAAGTTTTATTAAATATTGTCTATCCAAACCACTTGCTTGATTTTTTAATCTTTCTAATTTTTCTTTAGATATATCTAAGCTACTTTCTTCATTATTATTATGTATAGTAGCTATAAGCAAATTTCTTATATGGTTTATTAAATCCGATACAAACTGGTTTATATCTCTACCATTTTGTATCATTTCATCTATTATAGACAAAACTTCTATCTCATAAAAATTTATAATAGCATCTATAAATCTAAAAAATATTTCGTCATCAACTGCTCCTACAGTTTCTAGAACTTTCTCTAAAGTTATCTTTTCTTTACAATAAAATGATATACATTGGTCTAATATACTAAGAGCATCTCTCATAGCACCATCAGATATTTTTGCTATATAATACAAGGCTTCTTCTTCTATATCAATATTCTCATCTTTCATATATACTTTAATAGCTTCTACCATATCTATATTAGATATCCTTTTAAAATCAAACCTTTGACATCTAGATAATATAGTAACAGGTATTTTATGAGGGTCTGTTGTAGCCAAAATAAATATTACATAGCTAGGTGGTTCTTCTAATGTTTTTAGAAGAGCATTAAAAGCACCTATTGATAACATATGAACCTCATCTATTATGTATATTTTATATTTTCCATCTGTCGGTGGGTATTTAATTTCTTCTCTTATTTCTCTAATATCATCTACACCATTATTACTTGCTGCATCTATTTCAACTATATTTAAGTTTCTATTTTCATCAAAAGACACACACATACTACATTTATTACAAGGAGAACTGTTTACTGGCTCTTTACAATTTAACAATTTAGCAAATATTTTAGCAGTAGATGTTTTGCCTGTTCCCCTTGTTCCACAAAATAAATATGAATGGCTTATTCTATTTGTTTCTATCTGATTTTTTAATGTTTTTACTATGTTCTTTTGCCCTATTACTTGTTCAAAGCTTTTAGGTCTAAGTTTTCTATATAATGCTATATAGTCCATATATTATCTCCTTTAAATATATTTAGCAATATTTAAAACTACTCTATCTTTTTTAGTTTTTCCTACAACACCTAAAATTTTTATTCTTCCTAGCCCTCTAAGAGTTATTATATCTCCAGTTTTTACATTCTTAGAGCCAGTAGCTTCTATAACAAAATTTACAAAAGCCTTTTCTCCTTTTATATAGTCCGATACTCTTCCTCTGGCAATATTAAATGCTCCAGATAAAACAGCATCTAACCTAAGAGATGATATTATAATGTTTTTTTCCTCCATTTTAGGAGTTTTTATATTATATTCTTTTAATTCTAATACTTTTGTTTTTACTTTTGTATTTCCAACTTTATCTAAATTTATATTTATATAATCTATTATTTCATTTTTTAAAAAACATATAGCCCTATTATTTTCTATAATAATATCTCCAACTTTTGTTCTTTCAATACCAAGCCCTAATATTGCTCCTAAAAAATCTCTATGTGTAAGCTCTCTACTATATTTTTCATTATATGTTATTTCTAATAAATTTATAGGGAAACTTTTTTCATCTGGCTCTGTATATTCTGGGAAAAATCCTACAACAACTCTTTCTGCATCTTCAAACCCACCAAAAAAATGTATATTTTGCTCTATATACTGCTTGCTTAAAATAGAGTTTATTTCTAAATATTTTAAGATAGGCAAAAAATCTGTAAACGTATTTTCATAGTTTTTTACACAAAAATTCAACTGGTCTATTATTTTAGAAAATAAAATTTTATCTTCTTTATTTTGTATATTATTCAATATATTTTGCTTATTAACCATAATACATTTTCCTCTTTTATTATTAATGTTTTAAATATTTTCTGTATTAATAAAATTAAATCTAGTAGTATAACTATCTAGAGTTTTAAAATATAATTTATCCTATTAGGATATTAGCTAATATTGTTTGTATAAACTGCAAAATTAAAAATAAAATAACAGGTGAAAAATCTATCATCAATCCATCGCCTAAAGGAGATTTTCTAAGTAGTTGTCTTATAGGATATAAAAATGGTTCAGATAAAGAGTATATTATTTTTACTATTGAGTTATTTCTATCAAGTGGTATCCAAGACAGTAAAACTCTTATTAAAATAATCCACTCTATAAGCCTTAACAACATTTCAAAAGATTTATAAATTAAAATATTCATTAATATCGCCTTCCTTTTATCTCCACATAGAGTTAGGTATTTTTATACCACTAGCTTGTAATTTATCTTTAAGCTCTCCAGACATTTCAACATTAACTGGTGCAATAATCATTATTTTATCTGATATAAGCTGTATGTTACCTTCCAAAGCATAGCTAGCACCACATAAAAAATCACTTATTCTTTGGGATATTTCATATTCTACTGTTTCAAGGTTTACAACTACTATGTTTCTATCTTTTATTTGAGATACAACCTCTGCTGCATCTTCTAGACTAGCTGGATTAAACATACATACGCCCATTTGAACACTTGTATTTATATTTACAATATTAGAGATTGGTCTTTTTGTAGAATATCTATTAATAGATGTTACATTACTATTAACTTGTCTTACAGAATCCCTATCTAACTCTTCATCTTCAAATTCTTCTACATCATCATAATCTTCTTCATATTCATCACCAAAAAATATATTTTTCATTTTATCCATTATACCCATTATAGTTATCCTCCAAAATTTAATAATTTCTTTTACCAAATATTCCTGTTCCTATACGAATTATATTAGCGCCTTCTTCAATAGCAACCCCATAATCATTTGTCATACCCATAGATAAATATTTCATATTTATATTATCTTTGTTTTTACTTGCTATGTCAACAAATAATTTTCTCATTTTTCTAAAATATTGTGCATTTTCTTTCGGATTTTCAACAAAAGGTGCCACACACATAAGCCCATTTAATGTAATATTCTTAAAATTTTTTACATATTCTAAAATAGGCTCTAAGTCTTTTTGTAATAATCCACTTTTTGATTGTTCGTTGGCTATATTAATTTCTAAAAGTATAGGCATATTTATGCTATTGCTTAAAGCTCTCTTATCAATTTCTTCTAACAATCTAAGGCTATTTACAGAATGAATAAGTTTAACTTTATCTATTATGTATTTTACTTTATTTGTCTGTAAATTACCTATAAAGTGCCAAGATACATCATTTATATTATCGTATTTTTCTAAAAGTTCTTGAGCCTTATTTTCACCAAATGTACTTATCCCTAGCTCTTTTAAAATTTTTATTCTTTCTATATCTATAGTTTTTGTAACTCCTATAATTTCTATATCCTCTATTTTTCTATTAGCTTTTATACAGGATTTTTCAATGTTATTTTTTATAATTTCTAAATTTTTTGATATTATATCTTTTTGCATCATTTAGTATCAGTTTCCTCTCCTTTTACAACAGATAAATCTGGAGCATACCTGTCATAAAGCTTAATACTAGTATTTAGGCTTGGGTCTAGTATTATAAATTGTTCATTTTGAACAGAACCTTCTGTATTTATATTTTTAAAATTATATATCCCAGAATTTACAACATATATTCCCTTTTTAGTAAATATTTGATTTAAAATTAGCTCTTGTTTTGTTTTTGGATTTATTACAGTATCTCCTATATCTATTATTCCAGGAGATATAGAAACGTATGTAAATCCGTCTTCATTATCTTGACCTGATGTTTGTATAGGGACACTTACAATCTCACCTGTTGCTGTTTTTTTACTAATGTTACTTTCAACAATATATTCTGTAGGTACTTTTAAAAGTTCTTCCTCTGCAATAGCATCTAGGTTTATTTTAAATCCTTCTTTTGGCTTACTAAGTTCAAAAGTAATACTACGCTTATCCATAAAATCTATCATATTTTTATTAGACTTCATTAAAACATAGGTTTCTTTTTCATTTGGTACCATTTTTTCTACAATAACTTCTAAAGTATTTAAATCTCCATTGTCATTAATATATATTTCTCTAGTTTCTCCTTGTTCCCAACTAGATATCTTATCTGATTTTATATAGCTTGCTATATAAAAATTATTATCTTTAACTATTTTAAAAACAGGCTCTCCATCTACAACATTTACTTTAAATGTTTCTTCTTCTTTAGGTTGCATTAATGTTTGTTCCTTTGTAAGCTTGTCTTTATTTTCAAAATTAATAGTTTCTTCTAAACCATCTGAATAATATGATAATATCCCTGAATCATTAGAAAATATATTTTCCATATTTTGATTTACTTTTTGTTCTTTAGATGCTTTTTGAATAGATAAATCTTGAACACTACCAACGTTTTCTGATAATAACATCTGGTTTCTTATTCTAATCTTTTTATTAATAGAATCCTTTATTTCATAAATCTTTGATATATCAGATGTAGATAAGCCACTTATAGATTTATCTAAATCTTTTTGTATTTGACTATCTATTTTTTTTACATCTTCATAAAACATAGATAATTCATCTCTTCGCTCTTGAAGTTGCAATATTTTTTCATTAATAGTTGCTATATCTTCTTCTGCTGTTTTTATTTCTTGTTGATTTTTTATTGTAGCAATTTCTTCTCCTTTTCTTACCCGTTCGTTTTCGCTTTTATTAAATGTAAGAATGCCACTTTTAGATGTTTTATACACTGTTTCATTTCTAATTATAATCCCCTTAAATTGGGTACTATCCTCTACCGAACCATACAATATAGTTTCATAGTCTATTGGTTTCTTATTTAGTGTTTTTAATAATGACACGCCAAAATATGATATAATAAGAACAAATATAACAAAAGTAAATAATTTATGTATTGTAGAAATATTTCTATTTTTAGGTTTTTTCTTTGCTCTATATATCTTTTTATTTTGTATTGTTCCATTGGATTCGCTATAATCATTATACCTTCTATATTCATAAATGTTATTTATATTTCTATTACTATTTGTATTTCTAACATTACTTGTTCTTGTAATAGCACTATTGTATCTACTCTGTCTAACATTACTGCTATTATATACTCTATTATAAGTTGGAATTCTGGGATAGTCTTTTATGTTATAATTATTTGGTTGTTGGTTATATTTTTTTTCTATATTAGCTATTTCTTGTTTTTTAGAATTTTTTTTCTTTGTATCGAACTTTTTAACATTCTGATTTTTCCTATCCATAAGTCACCTCCTTATATTTTTATAATAGCTTGTAATATATTTAAAATAATATTTATATAATATATAAATAAATAAAAAGTAAAGTAGTGATACAATGAAATATTTAAAAAATTTAAGTTATTATATTATACCATTATTAGTTGCATTTTTCAATATATTAATTATAATTGTTCCTAGCGTAGTTATATCTTCTGCTCAATCTGGACTTTTATTATGGTTTAATAAAATATTACCTTCTATATTGCCATTTTTAATAGGCACTAATATATTAATCCATTTAGGATTTATAGATTTTTTAGGTGTATTGTTAGACCCATTTATGAAAAGGTTTTTTAATGTATCTGGTTGTGGTGCATTTGCATTAGTTTTAGGAATGCTATCAGGGTATCCCGTTGGTGCAAAAATAACAGCTAGTTTAAGAGAAAATAATAAATTATCTCAAGTAGAAGCACAAAGACTTATTAGCTTTACTAATAACTCTGGGCCACTTTTTATAATTGGAGCTATTGGTATAGGAATGTTTAAAAACGTTTATATTGGTTATTTAATTTTATTTATACATTACATATCTGCTATAACAGTAGGATTTTTATTTAGGTTTTATAAAAAATCTGATGCTATAATGGTAAATAATAATGTTTATTTTAAAGATGCTCTTTTAAAGTTAAAACTTGCTAGGATAAAAAGTAATAAAACAATAGGACAAATTTTAGGAGAAAGTGTAAAAAGTAGTTTAGAAACAATATCTATGGTAGGCGGTTTTGTAATATTATTTTCTGTTATTTCAGAACTTTTTAAAATATCTGGTATATTCGAAAAATTAGGCACAATAATATTTCCTAGCTTTTTACAACCTTTTAGTAACGGATTTTTTATGGGAATTATAGAAATAACAAATGGTATAAATATACTATCCTCTTTAGATGGTGTAAATGGTATAATTATTACCTGTGGGCTTGTATCATTTTCTGGATTATCTATATTAGCCCAAACATCTAGTATGATATATAAATCGGATATAAAGATGAATGTGTATTTTATATCTAAAGTATTACATAGTATTTTTTCTATTTTATATGGAATTATGTTTATACCTATATTTAATAAACTATTGTTAAATAATACTGCATCTGTTTTTAAAGACTTTAATAATCCAAGCCTTAAATATTCTTCTATTAATTTTTTATTAGGTATAGTTATCTTAATACTATTATCCATATTTTGTAAATATATTTTTAAGAAAAAAATAAATTTTTAAAATAAGTTTTTGACAAAGTATACCTATTATTATATAATTATTAGATAAAATTTATTGTAGGTGAAATATGGTAGAAATTAAAATTAATAAACTTAACGAAAATCAAAGGTTAGATAAATACCTTTTAAAATATCTTAATAAAGCTCCTAAATCATTTATTTATAAAATGCTTAGGAAAAAAAATATAAAATTAAATGGTAAAAAAGCAGAAGGTAATGAAATAATTATAAGTGGTGATATTATAAATATATATTTATCTGATGATACTATAAATAGTTTTAAGGAAGATAAGCAAATAAATAAAACCAACCAAGATTTTAAAATAATCTTTGAAGATAAAAATATTATACTGTGCTATAAGCCTATAAATTTAGTTTCACAACCAGATATATCAAACAAAAACAATTCTTTAAATGACCAGCTTATTTTTTATATGCACAATAAGGGTGAATACATTTTATCATCTGATTTTACCCCTTCTATATGTAATAGGCTAGATAGAAACACAAGTGGAATAATAACTTTTGGTAAAAACTTAAAGGCATTGCAAAGTCTAAATAAAGCTTTTAAAAATAACTTAATAGATAAGTATTATTTAACAGCAGTATATGGTAATGTAACCCAATCTGGTACTATTGAACTTTACCATAAAAAAGATGGAAATAAAGTAGTTTTATCGAAAAAATACATTCCAAATAGTAAAAAAATTATAACAGAGTATCAACCTATTGCAAATAAAGATAATAAAACATTATTAAATATAAAACTTATAACTGGTAAAACACATCAAATAAGAGCATCTTTAGAACATATAGGGTATCCTATAATAGGAGATAAAAAATATAACAATAATAACTTTAACCATTTTAATTTAAAGTATCAATTTTTACATTGTTATAAAATACACTTTAAGCATCAAGATGAATTTTTAAACTATTTGTCAGATAAAACTTTTATTTGCAAAAATATGGATAATTCATTTAAAAATTTACTAGATTTTTTTAACTATAATATTTAAAGGAGCTATTTATGAAAGAAATTGAAATTTATACAGATGGTGCTTGCTCTGGAAACCCTGGCATTGGTGGATATGGTATTGTATTTTTATATAATGGGCATAGAAAAGAGTTTTCTAAAGGTTATAAATTTACAACCAATAATAGAATGGAAACAATGGCAGTTATAAAAGCATTAAAAATATTAAAAGAACCCTGCAATGTTACATTATATACAGATTCTAGCTATGTTGTAAATGCTATAAATAAAGGCTGGCTTTATAATTGGAAAAAAAGTAATTGGATAAATTCTAGCAAAAAACCTACTCCAAACGTTGACCTTTGGGAAGAACTTTTACCTTTATTAAAAATACATAATATTAAATTTGTATGGGTAAAAGGACACTCAGATAATGAAGAAAATAATAGATGTGATTTTCTTGCAAGGCAAGCTATGAAAAATGATAATTTATCAGATGATATAAATTATAAGAATTAATTTAATCAAAACCACCCGTTAAATGGGTGGTTTACTCAAGTCCTATATATGTATCTTATTGGATGAACCTTGCTACAATAGGATTGTAAAATCTAGCTATTAAGCAATATTGCCTAGTTATAGGGTTTAACTTTCATCAGATTTTACTAATGCAAAACTCAAATACTTTTCATTTGCCTAACATATCTTTGTAGGTGAATGTTGTCCATTAAATTTAAAACGGGTTTTTATTGTTTCTTTTTGACTTGTAACATTTCTCCAAGCGACATACTCATACTCATTTAAACTTTGCTATCATATACTGGGTTATACTTCCCATTTCATCATTTACATAATGATAGTAAGTCTTGGCGTAATCGCTACTACTTGCCAAAATCCCTGAACCTCTTATATATATCGTCCATTCATTTTCTTTTTCTGCTATTACTTCCCTACTTGTATTAAAAATAAATTGATTAAGTTGTCCATTCTCTTCCACTTCATAACGTAAGCTTTCTGTATCATATCTGTTGATTTGTATATCCCCATTAAATGTTTCTACTTTTGTTGTTTGGTTAAAATCATCGTATGTATAGTTAGCTTTATCATCTTGTAGTAAATTACCTGAATTATCCCATTTAAAGTTAGTTGTTTTATTGTCTTTTATAAAAATAGAAAACCAAGCTAGTTATTAGTCTTATTTTCTTTAGGTTGTTTGTCATCAGTTATGGAAAACATTTGTTAGTTTCAAAATATCTTAATACTAGTTTTATTTTGTATATAATTTTTGCTAATTTATTTAAATTTCTCCTATCATAACATCAGTCCCATGATATATATATAATTTGCTTAAAATTTTCTGATAATAAAATTGAACATTCTGTATTAGTATAATGTATTTCATTAATAAATTCCTTACTTTGAAAAAAGTTTGATATTTGACACTTTACAATAGGAAAATTTTCCCCGCATATAATGTAATAATATTTATAAAATGTATTTTATTAATATTTTTAATTTACTTTTTTAATTTACTTTTTTAATTTTATGTTATTTCCTATTTTCAAGGTAATAATATAGCATTATTTAAAATGTTAAAACAACTAAATATAATGCAAAATAAAATTAGCATTAGCATTAAAACCTAATGGTATAATTATAAAAGTACTATAAAAACTTTTAATATCGCCACTACTAAAGAAAATAATTCTTGATAATAAAAATATTATATGTATCAAATCAATTATATTAAATACCTTAAGATTATTCATTGTTCACTTCTTTATATAAAATTCTGTATATTATTTTGTATTTTTTAATATCATATTCATATTTTTCTCATCTATAATCTTTTACTTTAGTAGAATTAATACGAACTTCACCTATACCATTATAAGAGAATACATATTTAAAAGTATGTGAAACTCAAACATTACCATAGCTATATGTAATCATATTAACAAAATCTGTATCTCTATCAAGTAAAACTCCTTTTGGTAGATTTTCTTTTGTATGTTTTTCATTTACATTTTCTAACCTATAATCAACTTAAAAGTATCCATAATCAAACTCTTTTCCATTTTTATCATAATTAACTGATATAAATTTTAAATTATGTATATTATTCCTGTCGCATTGTTTATGATAAATAGATATTACTATTAGAAATAATTTTCATTTACTTTCTTTATTTTGTGAGTTTATGCAAATATCTTCTTTTACCATAAATCCTAAATGTTAATCTTTTGTGTGTTGCTCTACTCTACCTTGAACCATATTTCAAGGTTTATTAATGATTTGTTTTAAGTAATTAATAAATCCTTCTGGGCTTTCAGTTAAGTTTATTCCCGTACCTTCACTATCTAATAGTCTTTTTAAAACTTCTGTAATTAATAACATCGCTAATATTATATAAATATTCACTTACAACTTTGTTTTAGTGTTATACTAAGTTATTTTTTATAAAATTATTTATAAACTCTATTCCACTTAGTAACATATAATATAATACTGGGAAATAAATTATACTTAATATCTTTTCAATTTTACCTTTCTTGTAAATAATAGTTATAAAAATTAATAAAAATAAAAAAATAATTATATTACCTATTGATACAATTATTGAAAGTATCATTCCAAATAGCCCTAATATACTATTATTATTTAAAGCTAATAATATTAAGTATATAAGGAATCCTCCAAATGAAATAATTATTGGAAATATTAAATTTAGCCCAAATTTAAGAGCATCTGGAAATGTTATATGTAAATTGAAAAATCCCAATATTAT
>NZ_CAUWHO010000044.1:0-17324 GCF_963558545.1 uncultured Tyzzerella sp.
AATCCCTAAAATATGATGAATATTAAAAAAAATTAAAGAAAATGGCATATTATAGCTACCTAAAGTCGCAAAATCTATATTTATATTATAAAATAATATTATATAAAAAATTATATTTTTTTTTAATATTAAACTTTTAATGATATTTATTAAAAGTTTAATATTAAAAATAATTGTAAAGCATATGAGTATTAACCATATCATAGTTACAAATAATGATAATGATTTGTCTGCTACCGCATACATAAACATTCCTGTTGAAAAAAATAATCCACTTAAACTAAAAAATATTCCTAATAAAAAATATATTATCAAAGTTACTTTTAAAAGTATATAACCTATTTTCATATGCCTCTCCTTTTATTTTATTATCATCTTATTTGTTACTTCTATTACATCTTTTAAGTCAGGAGTATTTAAATGATTTTCTATTATTGTAGTATCTTCTAATAATTCAAATTCTTTAGTTTTTTTATTTTCTTTTAATTTATATATAGTTTGAGTACCAAAAGCCTCTATTAAAATTTTAATTGAATTTTTATAAATCTCTTTTTCATCTCTTAAGTTTAATTGTGATTTTAAACTTACAATATTATCACTATTATTAATATATTTATTAACATCTACTCCTATTGATATTAAATCAATATTACCATCATATTCATTCCATTTACTTTCCAAATTTTCTCTAGCTTCACCTTTAAACATTTTATCAAATCCTGCAAGTTCTCTATGTGCTGGTGAAATACTAATCATTGCCAAAGTATTATTATCATAAGGGGTACTTATAGTAATTACATCTACATTTTTTTTAGTATTGTTATGATAATCTACTGAATAATTTATGCTAGCAAGACCTCCCATACTATGCCCTATAAATGTTACATCTGCTTCAAAGTTACCAAATAATTCAACTATTTCTGTATATTGTTGTAATTGCTCTGAAAAACTTAAAATCCCACTTGAAAATTCATTTCTAATTAAAACATTATTTGATAAAGTTAGTTCATTTATAAATTGTTGTAACCCATATGTAGTTTTACTTCCATCAGAATTAGTATGTATATTATCATAATAGCTTTTACCATCATATTTATTATTATTTAAAAATAAAACCGTTTCTCCTTTTTTTATTTTAGGTATATTTTTTCCTTCTAAATCTTTTATAGTTTGCTTTCTTTTAGTAACTATTCCTAAACTAACATATCCATAACCATTGCTTCCTGTTAATCCTTTTCTAGTCAAATATGCTACCATTACTTGAAATTCTATATGTTGTTCCCCACCAAGCCTTAAACCATCTAAACCATGTTGCATAAATATAACTCGTCCTCTTTTTGGTTTCGACAATTTTTTATTTTCTTCTAATTTTTTTAATTTACTGTGTTCTATCCAAATATTATCTTTTTGAAATTGAACAAAATTAATTTCATTATATGTTTTTATTTTTTCTTTAATATTACTTTCTTTTTTAGACTTTGTTTCTTCATTATTTGATTTTATATCATTCAAAATTGGTTCATCAACTGGACCCCAAAAATTAACCATAATTATTTTATCTCTCCTATTATATTATTTTAATCATCATATAGATGTATTACATTGTCTATAACTATATTTGCATCATTTGTTGTTATTGCTATTTTATCATTTGATTTTATTGTAAGTTTTTCACTTTCTATTTTTATATTTTTTTCAGAGTATATATTTATCTTTTCATTTGATACTATTGATACACCACCATCATTTTCCATATTTAAATATAAACTTTCTCTATTTGTTGTAAATTTTAATTCTTTTGGTGCTATTTTTAATTCTTTTCCATCTATTGTTCCTAAATATTTTATAGCTGTATCTTGTGTTTTTTCATTTTCTTTTCCATCTTCTCTTAATATTTTTCTTAAATATGCACTCCCTTCGCTTTTGGTTGGTATATATAATTCTACTTTATTTTCTATTTCTGGCATTATATACCACCCTGTACTACCTTCTGTTGTATGATTAATTCCAAAACTATATAAATAGGCTTTACTTTCTTCCTGATTTTCATCTATTTCTAAATGTACTTTCATTTTATCTTTATCAACTTTTATTACTTTTCCATTTATTACTTGTCCTATTATTTGTTCATTATATAGTTTTTCTTGTTTTATATTTCTTTCTAATTTTAATTCATATTTATTTATTAATTCACTTCCTTTTAATTCTAGATATTTCTCTATAACTACTAATTTCAAATCTTTATATAATATTTTATCTCCTATTTCATAGTTTTCTCTTACTTCTATTTCATAGCTCATAAAATCTTCTTCTGTTACTTTCATATGATTTTCTTTCATCTTTAAATAACTTTTCATATCTTTTTTTAGTTTATATTCATATGCATTACATATATATTCATTTCCCTTTTTTATTCCTATAAATATATTTGGTTTTTCTGTTTTTATATCTGGACTAAGTTTTAAACCTAAATAAGAACTTAATCTCTTTATAAATTCCCAATCCGTTTCATTATATTGAATAAATGGTATATCTAATGTTTTTGAAAAATCTCCCATAAATATGGTATTCCCTTTATTTTCATTTACTATGTTACCTATTAAATTTCTATATGTTAAATTTTTATCTTGAAAACTTCTTTTCTTTTTCTTAAAATCTAACATTAATGAATAACTATTCCCTTCTAATTCAAATTTATATAAATTTCCATCTTGTTCTAATTTTATTCTTGTTATTATCCCATAAAATATATCTATTTCTTCTTCTATTTCAATTTTATTTTCTATTAATATTCTTTTACCCTTTATCCTTAAATTATCTGTTATTCCTAACCTTCTAAATATATCTATATTTTCTTCATCGTTATCTAATATTCCAGTTATTATTATTTCTGAATGCTCATTTAATTTTTCTTTTATATTTAATTTTTTTATTATTCTATATTTAAAAGGTAATTCAATTTTTAACTCTTCTGTTACAACTCCCATAATTAACACCTCACTTTAACTTTACAGGGATTAATTTTATTCCATATGGTAATACCTTTAATATATTTTCTGCTAAATGTATTGATATAATTATTCTTTCTATTGTTTTACATTTTACTTTAAAAATATATTTATCTTTAATTTTATTCTTATAAATTTCTATGTCTTCTATTTTATTTATATCTTCATTTACTATACACTTTAATTCATCTATTTCTATTTTAAAATATGGTATTTGTAATTTCTTTTCAACATCTGTTATAAAAAATGGTACTATTTTAAAGTCATCATACATACAAAAAATTTCATATAATTTATCAGATATACAAAAATAATGGGTAAATATATTTTTACCTAATATATAATCTTGAAATTGTGTATACTTCTCTATTTTTAAATTTAATATAAATGGATTTTCTTCTCCAAATTTATTATCAAAAAAATTAATTTTTAATTTATTTTCTAATTTATTATCTTCTTCCAACATAAAATACTCCACTATTACATCCTCCTTTTATTTAATAACATTATCTTATATTTTATATTATTTTGGCAATACATTTTAAAACATTTTTTATTTATTTTAATATATATAAATTAGAACTTTTTCCACCATTAGCTCTTGTTCTATTTACCTTTTCTATTACTTCTTCTTTTTCTAATATTTTTATTGACTTTTTTACTGTTGTTTCTGACAAGCTTATATCTTTTGCTATTGTTTTTATTGATGGAAAACATTTATTTTTCTTATTTGCTCTATATTTTAAATACATATATACCATTTTTTCATTGCTCGATAAATCTTTATAAAATATTTTGTCCATATAAATTTCTCCTTTAGTCTACTTTTGGCTTTTTAATGTTACTATTTGTATTGCTTTCCATTAATTTTTGTAACTTTTTTATTGTTTCTAAATTTTTACTTTTATTATATTTTTCTTCTACTAACTTTACTAACTTTTCTTTGCTTGCATATTTTATTTCTATATTTTTATTTTCTTCCATATAAAATTCTTCTTCAAATTTTATCCCCCATTCAAAAAATAATTTTAACTTGCTTTTCATTGGATTTGCTCCTGTTTTTGTTACTATAAAATTTCCTTTCTTTAAACTTTTTAATTCATCTGGTGTCATTAATGCTCTGTTCATCATTTGTAATGTTTTACTACCTTCATTTTTACCTCTGCTTACACTTCCACTTAATACTGTTTGTTCTCCTAAACTTTTTGATAATACTTCTGCTGATTCTGAATTAGGAGCAAACCCTCCAAATATTGTTACTTGACTATTATCTATTATTATTTCTGCACCTTCTTTTCCATAGTTTTTATTTAGTTGGGCAAAAGATTGTATTATTCCTACTATACTTACTTTTCTTGAACGTATTGCCGAATACATCATTTCAAGGCTATCTATTTTTGGTATTGTTCCTATTTCATCTAAATAAAACATTACCCTTTTATTTAACTTACCACCCATTTCATCTGCTACCGTTAATATTTCTCTATACATTTGTTGTATTATTAATGATGCCATAAAATATTTTGTATTATCTTCTTCTGGTAAAACTACAAATACCCCTGTTTTTTCCTTACAAAACTTTTCTGTGTCTATACTACTTTTTTCAACACATAACATACTTTCCATTTCACTATCTAAAAATGTATTTAGCTTTGATAATGCTGTTGATATTACTGCCATCATCGTTTCTCCTGACGTATTTAATGACGAACCTGCAAACCATCTTGCCTTATGTGTTTCTGGTAATTTTTGTATTAACAATTGAAATTGATTTTTCCCTTTATCTTTTTTATCTTCAGACTGTTCTAATAATTCTTGTATTAATTTATATACACTAACTATATGCCTTTCTTCCTTTTCACAAAATTCTGCTAGTAATAATATTGTTGCTGTTATTAAACCCTCTGCAGAATCATAGAAAAAAGCATTTTGTCCCCTGTCTTTTTCTTCACTCCCTGAATTTACTATTGTTTTAGCTACTATCTTTGCATATTTTTCTGCCTTTGCCTTATATGATATATTTTCAACATCTTCTTTCCATAAATCCATATATTTATTTACTAAGTGGAGCAAGTTATAACTATCACTTTTTGTTGGATTTCTTAAATCTATTATTAATAAGTTATAATTATAATACTTTTTAGCAATATTTCCATAGTTTCTCATTATATCCCCTTTTGTATCTGTTGTCATAAAACTCATTCCACAAGCTAAACAATACTCTATATTTGGATATAAAAAATAAGCAGTCTTTCCTACTCCTGCTGCTCCTATCATTAATGCGTGTATATCTCCACTATCTACTATTGCTTTTGTTTTATTTTTAATAGTTTTGCTCCCTACTATTAAACCTTCTACTGTTGGTAAATTTTTACCTTCTCTCCATAAGTCTGGTGTATAATCTATTATTTTATATACTTCTTTTATTTCCTTTTCATTTGCAAATTTAGCTGTTCCGTGTTGTCCATCTCCTACTACTTTATTTTTTATTCCATTTAATGATTGGTTGTTTGATAAAAATGTTATTAATCCTATAACTGTAAATCCTACTATTGAAAATATTATTATTGGTGTTAGCTGTTCCATTATTCAATTTTCCTTTCTTTGTAATATTTTTTAAATTTTATATATAAAAATATATATACTCACATAATATTTCTACTGCTTCTACATAATCTTCACTTTCTAATACTTTTATAAGTATATTTCTATACATATAACTTAAGCCATTTTGTTTTAAAATTTGTCTTGTTAAATTTAATAAATTGTTTATACTTATATCTTTTTCTAATTTACATTTTAATGGAAAGTTTTGTTTGTTCATTTTCTTTCTCCTTATTTTTAAAACTTAATTCAAACTCATCTATAAAAAAACCTAAAAACTGTATTAAGTTTTTTATTAACTCTATTTGCTTTTCTTCTAAAATTTTTATATCTACTTGTTGTTCTTTAAATCCTTTTCCTATTTCAACTATTTGATTTTCTATAAGTTTAATTCTTTCTTTACTATTTCCTACATCTTTTGCTGGATTACATTTGTTATATACACTTAAAAATATTTCTTCTGTTTTTAAACTACTGTTTTGTTTTATTATTTCATATATATTTTCAATACTTTCTTCTACTGTTCCTAAAAGTTCATCTATATACCCTCCTACATTACTAAAATCTATACTCTCGGCAAATTCTTCTCCACTTGGCATATATCCTCCTGTATAACCTTCTCTTGCCGAATGATATACATCATCATAGTTATCATTTATTGTTGTTATTACTGCATTTTGTATTGCATCTCTTACTCCTTGACTTATTATAAATAGCCTTATAAATTCACTTATTAAGCAAAATATCATTATAAATATTAATATAAATATTACTGTATATACTAAACCTTCTCCTTTCTTTTCTTTTATCTTCTTTACTATTTTCATTTATGGTACACCTCGCTTTTTCCACTTGCCTTTGCTCTTATTGGTACTTTAAATGAATTTAGCCCTCCAAAGTTTCCTAACTCCTTTTCTATTGTTGCTACTACTTCTATTTCTTCGTTTAATTGTATTTTTCCTGTTTTGCTCCATTCTACTTGTGGCTCTATATTTAGTTGATTTTTTAATTGTTCTTCCTTTGCACTTGTTTCACTTCCTACTTCCCCTACTATTTCGGCTTCTCTACATAATTCAGTTACAAATATATCTAATTGGTGTTTTGCTATAAATACTGGTAATACACTAAATATAAATGCTACTATTAACAACATACATAGTATAAATACACATACATCTATATAGCCTTCTCCTTTTTTATCTTTTAATTTCTTCAATCTAACACCACCTTTAAAACATTGTTCCAAATGATTTTGCTATTTCAACCACTATTATTACTCCAAACATTGATATAAAGCATACTAACATTAAAAATGAAAACATTCTTATTTTTGGTGGTATTTTTTGTGCTTCCTTTTTTAACCTTTGTAACTCCATTTGTTTAAAATCGTGTGCTAATAACTGAAAATATCCACTATTATCATCTCCTCTTAATACTCCTATTAACCCTCTTACTACATCTGATAGCTTTGGTGAATTTATTTTACTTTCAAATCTTGTTAATGCTGTTTCATATGATGATGAACGCATATCTGCTATTAAAATTTCTAATTCTTCTTTAAAATTTTCTGTTGTATTTATTTTAAAATTTTCTAATATTGATAATACATCTCTACTATTTTTTAACTCTTGCTCTATTGTACATACAAATCTATATAATTCACTTTCTATTTTTTCTCTTTTATCTGCTAATTTTTCATCTACTTTTTTTATTTCTTTAAAATATACTGTTATTGTCATTAATATAAATATAGGAAATATTATTGGCATTATTTTTAGACTTATTAACCCTAATAAAAGTATACTTCCTGACTTTATATATGCTTTACATATATATGTTTCTGCACTAATATTCATTTTACTAGCTTTCAAATTTTTCTCTAATCTTGATTTTTTATAACTATCTATTTTTATAAATTTACTTAACTTTGTAGCTAATTGTAAAATATATATTTCTAATATTTTTGTTGTACTTTTTTCTGTTTTATAACTATTTAACATTGCTTTTGTTACATTTACAGATGATAGTTTTAATGCTCCTGCAAATATTAAATATAATCCTATACTTAAAAATATTCCTACTACTATTATCACTTTAACACCTTCTATCTTTTATATTCTATTGGTTTAGTGAGTTTTATTACTATTCCTGTTGATATAAATATAATTGTGCATATTACTGCTAATGTTATTTGTCCTATTGGATTATGCATTAATGTTCCATACCAACTTTTATTTAACATTCTACAAAGTGGTATATTAAATAATACTAAACTTACCATTGTTAAAAACTCTTTTCTTGGCTCAAACACTAGTGATTCTAACTCTAAATTTACTATTCTCATATCACTTAACTTTCTTACTATTGGTACTAATACTGTTTTTAAATTTCTATCATTTTGGCATAATATCATTGCATCTATCCACTCTTTAAATACTACATTATCTACTTTTTCTTTTAAATTTCTTAATCCTACTATTATATCTGGATTTACTACTTTTACTTGTGTTAAAAATTCTTTAAATACTGTATATACTGGCTCATTTAAGTTTTCTATTGTTTCTTCTACACTTGTTACTATATCTTCATTTCTTAAATATGCTGTTGTTATTACTGATAATGCTGTTTCTAACTCACTATTTATTTCCTTTTTATAGTTATTTGATGATAATTTTACCCACCAAAAAGGCACAAACAAAAAGCCAGTTGATAATACTGGCACTAAAAACATATTTGAAAACATTGTTGCTATACATAGTCCTATTGTAAACATTAATATACTTATTCCAAATATTAAAGGCATTTTATTTTCTCTATTTGTTATTTCAAGTATTTTTTCTATTTCAATTATTTCTTTTTTTATAAAATTTGGTTTTACTTGATTTTTTAACTCTTTTACTTCTGCCTTTATTCCTTTTTTCTTGTTATTCATTATAAGTTTATATATTTCATTTGAAAACTCAAAGGGCTTTAATTGAAATATTGTAAATATTCCTATTATTATACATATAAATGACAATAAATTTAACACTTTAACACCTCAATTCTTCTAATATTTCTGCTGGCATTCCATTTTCTATTAATCTTTTTTCTAAACTTTTAGATATATTACTTATTTTTTTATGACTTCCATTTATTATAAATTTCTCTCCATCAAATTTATTTTCTGTTATATCATATTTAAATAAAGTTTTAAAATTTTTACTTCCATTTTCTAATATTTCACACTCCATTATTTCCATTATTTTTCGTTTTTTATTTTCTAATTGTTTAGCAAATATTACTATTGGAAATGCTTCTGTTACTAAACTCATTAATGTTTCATCATCTATATCATATTTTCTTTTACAAAGTGTTACCATTCTTCTATATGTGGCTTCACAACTGTTTGAGTGGATTGATGTTAAAACGGTATGCCCTGTTCTTGCTGCTTCTTGTGCAGAATAGGCTTCACTACTTCTCATTTCTCCTACTACTATTATGTTAGGGTGTAGCCTTAATGCCATATCTAGTAAATCTTCTTGGTCTATACTTTGTTTTTCATTATCACTTTCTCTAGTTAAAAGATGTATTACAGAACAATTTTCATCATTTTTTATATCAAACTCCCTTGAACCATTTTCTATTGTTACTATCCTTTTGCCTTTTTTTATTTCTTCTATTAACCAATCTAAAACTGTTGTTTTTCCACTTGATGTTGCTCCTGCTACACATATACTTATTCCATATTTAGCCATACAATATAAAAAGTATAGCATTTCTTCTGTTGCAGTTTCTCCCTCAACAAAATTTTCTTTCTTTAATTTATTACTATTTACTATTCTTATTGATGCACATATTCCTACATCACTATCTACTATTGGCGATTTTAAAACTGCTATTCTTATATTTTTTGATAAATGCCCAAGCACTATTGGACTTGCATTGTCTAGTATCATTCCTGATGTATGCAACATTCTTCTTATTACATTTACTGCGTGTTCTGGATTTTCAAACTTTTCATCTATTTTTTTGTTTTCTCCATTTGAATATTGTATTTCTATATCTTCCCAAGAATTTATATTTATTTCTTCTATTCCTTTTGCAAATATATATTTTGTTAAAAATGAATATTCTGCCATTTCAGTATATAACTTATTTAATAATTCATCACTTGACATATTTTCACAACTTACTTGATTATCAAGTAAATATTTATTTATATACTTTTTAACTTGTGCTTTAGTTTCTTCATTTTTACTGTCTAATATAAGAGTTGAATATTTACTTGAAATATACTCTTGTACATCTTTTAATATTTGCCCAAACTCTTTTTTATCTTTATTTTCAAAAAATAAATGATGATTTTTTATACTATTATTTTCATTTTTTAATATATCAACTTCTGCCATTTTATTATTTTCTTGTAAATCTTCATTAGTAAATGGTATAGTTAATTCATCTTCTACTACAACCTTAACTTCATTATTTTTTTCTATTTTATTTGAACTTTCTTGTATTTCAGATAAATCATTTTTATTATTATTTTCATCATAAAACTCATCTAAAGCTAATTTTATTTCTTCCTTTCTTTTTTGTTTTAACATTTCTTTTGTTAATTTTTGGTTATTATTTTCATTATTTTCTTTTTCTTCTAATTTTAGTTTAACTTTTGATTTAGTATCAAATTCATTAACATCATTTTCTTTAGATTTTATATTAAATAAATTTTCTACTTGGGTATTTTCTTCAGAAGAATTAGATATAATCATATTTTTTATTACATTTTCTATTATTGTTTGTAATTCTTTTTCTGATAAGTTTTTATTTTCTTCAGGCTTTTGTTCTTTAATATCTTCTCTTTTAAAAACTCCATCATTTCTTTTTTCTCCTAACAATAAAATACCTCCTTACATATTTTTTCTATTTCTTTTTTAAACACCCTACTATCTTTTAAACATAAATCTTTTAATATATTACCTTCTAGCCATAAATTTTCTATTTCTTGTGAATATGGTAATTTAAAAGCTACATTTCCCATTACTTCTTCTATCATTTCACTTGCTTGATTAGTTTTTATATTATTAGCTATTTTATATTGTTTTTCACTATCCCATTTATTATCTTTTAATAATGGTAACTGACTTGATAAATAACTTATTGATTTTAAATCACAATTTACAAGTCTTAATACATCATCACTTTCCATTAATGATACTGCTGACAATATATCATTTACTATATAACTTGAGCAATCTATTATTACACAATCAAACATTTCTCTTAAAATATTTATTAATTCTTTTGCTTGTTTATCATTGTATGATGGGTAAAAGTATTCATTTTCGCCTTTTAATAACCCTAATATCCCTAAATAGTTATTATTTTTTAGTAAATTTAAGTTTTGTTTTACTAAATTTTCTGTTATTTTTATTCCTGCTATTATACTTCCTAATGAATGATTACTTTCATACATATTTTTAGGACAAATACAAGGTAGCATTGGTGCTGTCATATCACATAGTAATAACAATACATTTTTCTTTTTATTTGAAAGATATTTTGCTATTTGACAAGCTACTGTTGTTTTCCCTGAATTTGGACTTCCCCATACTGCTAACACTTTATTTGAAAAATAACTTTCTTCTTCTACTAGATTTTTATTAAAAATAGTTTTCTTTTTAAAATTTAGCAATTTTTATTCCTCCTTTCATTTTTTAATTTTCTTGTTCTCCTTTCCTTGTAGTTTCTGTTAATTTAGTACTTTCTAAATTATCTTTATTTAATTTATTTTGGCTTGTACTTTCGATAATTGTTTCAGTATTTATATTTTCTTGATTTTTATTTTCATCTAATTTAAAATCTTTAAATTCTACAACATTACCATCTTTTATACCTTTTAAATATTCATCTTGTACTGCTAAAAATTTATCTTTTTCTTCTCCACGATATACTAATGATATGTGGATATTACCTTCTTCTTCTAACTCGCCTAATATTTTACTTTGTTCTTCATTTACTAACAATGTCATTGTTGATGCTAACTCTTTGTCTTCTTTTTTATTTTTATCTTCTATATTTGCATCATATCCACTACTTGCTGTTACTGCTATTACTTCTACATATTTTAACTCATTTGGTATTACAGTTTCTCCACTTTCTTTATAATCTGCACTTATAACTGATACTATATCTCCACTTTTTATTTTTCCACTTAATCCATTTGCAAATGATTTTATTGTTACTGATATTGCTCTTTTTTCTCCATTTAACTTATATAAATAGTCATTTTCAAGTATTGGCTCATTTCTTATTTTATTTGTAAGTAGCATATCATCTACATTTATATCTACTGTTGCAAATTTTCCTATTACTTGCTCTTTACTATATATTGTACTTGTTGGCAAATTTAACTTTGAAACTTCTACTTCTTTTATATCTTCTTTTTTTATTTCATCTCCTGCTTTAATATTTTTTATTGCTCTTACTGTTATTACGCTTTCTATTGATTTTTTATTTAAAAATGGTGCTATTATAAAACATATAATAAATGCTATACTTATACATATAATTCCTAATACTGTTCTGTTTTTTAATATTTTCATTGTATTCCTCCTAATTTTTAAGCTACAAAAATTTGTATTATTATACCTAGCGTAAAAAATGGAATAAGGGGAAATGCATTATCACATTTCCCTTTTACCATTTTTATTACAAAATATACTGTTATCATTGTTGTTAACCCTAATACTAGTACAAATATAGTTTTATAAATTCCTAAAACTATACTTATACTTAATATAAATTTTATATCGCCTCCTCCTATTCCATCATATTTTATAGTTAGTAATAATAACATTATTGGTATTATTATTCCTATAATATTTGTTGCCTTAAAATTTATTAAACACAACATACTTATTAATAAATTTATTGTATCTGGCATTATTCTCTTTCTTAAATCAAATATACTTCCTACTACACACAATGTTAGTAATAAAATATTTTGTAATATTTCCATAGTTACCCTTTGTAATTAAACAATTCTTTTACTTTATTTACTAATGTTGGCATTATTGTATCATTAAAAAGTGCATATAACCCTGCTAATAATAATGCTCCTATTACTACTGCTATTAATATTTTTAGTCCTGTATCTACATAGCCTTCGCCTTTTTTATCTAATATTAAACCTTTTACTTTTTCAACCATTAATAGACTTTTTTCATTTACCTTTTTTACTAATTTCATCATAATATCAATTCTCCTTTTTATATATTAAAAAAGTGAAATTTATCTATATAATAAACTTCACTTTCATTGTTATTGTATAATTCTATTAAATCTGAAATATACAAATATTTTTCTTCATTATTAAATTTTTCAAATATTTCTTGTAAATCATTTGTTTCTACTTCCTCATCATACACTATTTCATAATTTTCTATCACAACCTTTCTATACTTTTCAATTACTTCTTTATAAGGTATAAATTTTAAAAATTCATCTACTTCATTTTTTAATCTCCACACCCTACATTTTTTTAATTGTTTTGGTATCACTCCTTTCAAAAAATCTCCTTTACTTATTTTATCAAATATTTCTTTTTCAAAAATATAATTAAAATCTACATTTTTAATATATTCTTCTAATAAATCAGTTTTAAAATTTTCATCTATATATAAAGTTTCTTCATATAAATACCCTATTTTGTTTCCATAATAGTATAATATATCCTTTTCTATATATATTTTCATTTTAATCTTCCTTTAACTGTACTATTATTTCATCTAATATTTCAATACATTTTTTCTTGTCCATATTTTTTATAGTTGCCTTTATATAATCCTATATTGCTTCTGGTGTTTTATCATCTATTTCAATTAATTCTACCTTTTTTATATTTATATTATTTTTGTTAAACTCAACTTTTACTATATCTCCTATATCTACATTTAGCTTATCTCTTAATTCTTTTGTTAAATATACTCTTCCTTTGCTATCTATTACTTTATAACTATTTTTCTTCATAGTTTTTTTCCTCCTTTAATATTTCTTCTTCAATAAAACTTAAGATTAATCCTACTTTTTCTTTACTTATTCCTATATCTTCACACAACTTGACTATATCTTCAGGTATACTTTCTACATAGTTACTTGGCACTATTAATATTTTTTTATCTTTACATAATACTTCTAAATCACTATTTAAATCTATATTAGCATCTGTCAATATCTCTTTTGGTATTTTAAAATTTATATTTTCATTTTTTAAACTTCCTTTTGTTATCATAAAATCTACCACTTTAAAGTTTTCTATTTCTTCTTCTGTTGCATAAGATATATATACTTTATCATCTACTTTTAGATTTATTTTTTCGGTTATCTCTTTACCTATAACTATTTCTCCTTGCTTGTTTACTTTAATTTCTAATTCATTAAAACTCATTTATTTTCCTCCTAAAATAATTTTATTTGTTCTGGTTTATATATTTCTTTTTCACTTGTATCGTAGTTTGATATTAAAACTTCCTTATATATTCCATTATCATATCTTAATCCCATTGAATTTACCCTTGATATTTCTTCTATATAAAAATCTTTATATAAGTTTTTTATATATTCACAATCATTATACGATAATAAAAACTTACCTTTTATTTCAGCAAGGGTTTCTTTTAATCTTATATGGTCTGCTTCCTTAAACTCTATATTTTGATAATAATTTTCTGTTTCATAATATGGTGGGTCGCAATAAAAAAAGGCACTTTCATTATCATAATGTTTTATTAGTGCCTCAAAATCTTTATTTTCTATTATTGTATTTTTTAATCTTCGATTTGCTTCCCATATTGTTCCAAAGGTTTTTCTTATATCTACTACATTGCTACCATATGATTTTACACTACTTCCATAGCTATATCTTATTAATTTATAAAATCCTACTGCTTTTTTTACATCATCTAATAATATTTCTTCATTAAATAATTGTAATATTTCTTCAAAGTCTTCTTCATTTAAACTTTCCTTTGCTATTTTTAGTTGTTCTTCTATATATTCATATTTTGTTTCCTCCTTTTTTAAAAATTTCTTTATTTCATTAAATTCTTCTCTACTATTTAATGGTAAAAAATTTAATTCTTTTATAAACTCTATTGGTCTATTTTTTACACATCTAAATAAGTTTACTAAATATGAGTTCATATCATTGTATACTTCAAATTTATCTTCTTTTTTACCAAATAGTACCCAACCACCCCCTCCAAATACTTCTATATACCTTTCATATTTTATTGGCATTCTTTTATAAATTTCTTCTCTTAATGCCTTTTTACCACCTACCCACGATATAAAACTATTCAACTTATCATCTCCTATCTTATACTATATCTTTTCTCGCCAAATATAAACTCTTCTTCTGTTTTGGCTACCCAATAGTTTTCATTCCATAATCTAACATAAAATTTATTTCCATCATCTGTTTTTAGCTCTCTTTGTTCAAACATTTCTCCAAAACCATCTGACATTTCTCCTTCTATTTCATCTTTTAATTTTTCAACTTCTTTTTCTGTTAATTCTTCATTTAGTTTAACATTTGCACCCCCCATTACTTCTCCATTAATTACTTCTAAATTTATGCTATATCCTAATACTTTTGCATTTATTGTATCATAATAACAGTATCCTTTCATTAACCCTCTTTTTTCGTCCAAGTTTAGTTTACTTATATTATTTTCTAAATGTTCTAATATTTCATCAAAATATTCTTCTATTTCATAATTAGCTAAATCATAGTTTTCACTATCTACTACTTCTATTGGAAAATAAATCTTTGTTTCTTTTAATTCCTTGTTTTCTATATTAATTCCTACCCTATTTAATATATCTTCCAACTCTTTATTACAACCATAATATTTTAAATATCCTTTTTCTGTAATAATACTATAGTTATCCTTTTTCATTTTTCCATAGCCTTCTATATTTATAAACTGTTCTAAATCTTCTGTTAATTTTATATTTTCTTCTTTTTTTAACATATAAATACCATAATCTCTTATACTTGATATATTTTCTATATATTCAAACTCATTTAAGTTATTTTTTACTATTTCAATTTCATCTAAATTTCTTATTTTTAAACAGTTAATAACATTTCCTAAATGATTAGTTGTTTCTGAACTTAAAGGTATTACCGTTTTTGTAGTTTCATTTATATCATTTATAGAAAATACATTTGCATAGTTATTTAAAAATTTATATATTTTTTCATTTAAATTTCTATTTTCAAGATTAACAGTATACATTTCATTATAGTCATTTTTTAATTCTCTATTTAGACACTCAACTTCTAACTGACTACAAGGTAAATATAAATTTGGTATATCTTTATTTTCTATGCTTAAAATAACTTTACATTGTTTTTCGTTAAACATTTTGTTTTTATCTTTTTTATAAAAGCTTTTTAGCTCTATATCATTTCTTGTTAAAACTCCTCTAGATGTCATTAAATATTTATCTTTTAAAATTTTAAACTCTTCATCTGAAATTTTTTCTTCCTTATTATATAATATTTTTTCTCCCATCTTTTGTATTTCTTTAAAATCAGTTATTAAATCGAACCCATCTAAATTTAAAGATATATTTATAGCCTTTCCAACAGATTCAAAAGTAACAGAAGAAATATATGCATCAAACTTTTCCTTTTCTACTATAGTAAAATTTTCAATTAAACTTGATAAAATATTTAGTTCATATAAGTTGCAATTTTTATTAGCAATAACTTTATTTAATTCTTTATTTTCAACTTCTAATACTTTACAATTTTCTTCATTTAAAAATGAAGGTTTAAACTCTCCACATAAATTTAATAATTCACTATCACTTATAGGAAGATTGACTTTATGTTCCACATCATTAAATATAAACTTAGTTTTCATAATTTTATTCTCCTTTATATTAAAATTTATAGCTTATAACTTTTACTTATAGGTAATAAAAATCACCCCTTTCTATATTAAATATGATATAGAAAAAAAGCTACTATTATAATTTAATTAGTAGCTTTTTTTAACTAATTTTTAACCCTTTTTTTAACACTTTGGCATCTACAGACCTATTTTTTTTGCTAAAATTTTTTAAACTTAAAAAACGCCTGTAACCCTTGAATTTACTGGCTTACAGCATTTTTTATTTTTGGCAGCTAAATGGTTGCGTCAACATCTGTTATTTCATAAGTACCAACTTCTAAATCCCTTATTTCTATTATACCATCTCTTCTTGTTACAGTTGCTCCATTTTGAAGTGGTATTTCTGCTCCATTGCTTGCTTGTATTTGCACATTAAAGTCATATACACCGTCTGATATACCCCTTATTTTAAATATAGCTCCAGCTACAAGCTCATTTGTTTTTGCATTGTATTTAAGTATTTTAAGACCACCTTTACCAACTGGTACACCAATTCCTGCTTTTTCCCAATTTATACCACTTCTAGCTGTTGCATTACCTGTTGTAATAATTGCATAGTCTTGTAAATTGTTGTTAGTATTTTTTGTTTTAAAGCCAACTTGCATATTTCCACCAAAAAATCTAGCATCATAATCTACGTTGTATGAACCAGTATCTCCAGCAATAACATTTTCTGCTGTTTATTTATCAAGAACAATAGTTATTTTATCACTTTTTCTACTTGCTTTTGATATTCTTATACCTTCAATATTTTCTCCAGCAATAT
>NZ_CAUWHO010000045.1:0-17308 GCF_963558545.1 uncultured Tyzzerella sp.
TTTTTTTGTAGGTAAAATAAGAGATATAAATATATCAAAAGGAAATTTTAGATTTGATCCACTTATGTATCTAGAACAATCATTAAATTATATAGATAATATGCTACAATCTAATTTTGATGAAATTATAGAAAAACATGTTGAAATGAACATAGCATACCATTTTAGATAAGGTAATGGCAGAGTCACTCGTATTTTCCTTGATTTTATATTAAAAAAAGAAATTAAAATGGTTGTAGATTGAGGTAGAATAGATAAAAATGATTATTTACTTGCAATAAAAAGAAGTTCTAACAGATAAAATAAATGTTAAGTGAATTTATATAAAAGGTATAGATACAAAGTATTGTTATAAGGGGTATAATATTTATAAGTTATAATATTTTGATATATTAATTTTTATTAGTGAAGTGGATGAAGATTTAGTATACTGTTAATGATCTTTAAATTATTAACATAGCTGATTTAAATATTAGAATAATAAATTGAATATTTTATATTTTTATTAAGATAATGAAAAAAATATTGAATAATTTGTAAAAAAATGTTAATATACTATTAGATTAAATAAAAAATAAAGGATAATTATATATTATCAATATTCGGCAATAGATGAGTGCAGTAAGGTGGTGTTATAGACAAATGTATGAAGAAAAATCTACTTATACATCATATTTATTTATGTTTAGAATTAATAAGAAAAGCACCTTTTGATATAAGAGAAATACAAACAGATAATGGTGTTGAATTTACCAATTTACAAAGAAAACATCAAGGAAAAACAATGTTTGAAACCATATTAGATAATCTAGATATAAAGGACACAAGAACAAGAATAGCAACACCACGACATAATGGTAAAGTAGAACGTCAACATAGACAGGATAGCGAAATATTTTACAAACATTTAAAAATGTTTGATTTGACAGAGGGAAGAAAACAACTAACTAAATATCAATTAAAATCAAATAATTATATAAAAACTTGTTTAGGATTTAAATCACCTAATCAAGTAGTAGAACAATACTTATTTATAATTTAAAATATATAAATTTACTATATTAATACAAAAAACAAAGATATGACAATAGTATTTATCCTTATCTTTGTTAAAAATCTTTTAAGTGTAACCTATGTTTGACATTTTAACAATTGCTAAATTTATCTTTGCCATATTTAGTTGCATTTTGAACAACAAATAGGTATAATATTATTCATGAGATCTTGTATTCCTTTCTCTAATTTTTTAGGGAGGTATTTAGTTTTTCGCAAAACCATTATACCATAAGGAGTTTAAGATCTCAATTTTCATTTAACTTAACAAAACGATAAAATGGATTGGGAGTAAAAAAGATTGAAAGGGCTAAAAAGTATTGGAATGGAAGAAAAAACAATACATAATGAAAAGGGAGAGAAAAAAGAATATAGATATTATATAAGTAGCTTAAAGATTTGACAAATTATCGTATGTTAAAATAGAAACATTCATGCGTTTGTCGTGGGATTAACTATAAAATATATTGACATATTATGTAATATATAGTAGTAGTATTATTGTATAAAACTTATGAAAGGAAGATATAAAATGAAAAAAATCCAATTTGAAGAAATTAGTAATAATGACTTTTTTGCAGATTATACTGCTGAATGTTCTGGTGCTAGGTCTGACTGTTGTACTAGAGTTTGTACACGAGATGACGATGATGATATTGATGTTTGGGGTAAATTCTTAGAAATTGAAGGTGGAGTAATCCAATATTAATATTTTTTTAATTATTGCTGATATCTATATTATAGATATCAGTTTTTTATAGGAGTTAGATTATGAGTATAAATATAGATATCGTACAAGTAGAAATTGCTAAAAAAACAAAATTAATTTAAAACATCTTCATAATACAATAGATAGTTTAGAAATTGCTATAAAGATTTTTATAGAACAAATAAGCAGAAGTAACATTGAAATCGTAGCACTAATATGTATGAATAAAAGAGGAGAAATTCTTAATTATTATAATATTGCTATAGGTGATTCTGAAAGGGTTAAAATATCTTTAGCACAACTTTTTAAAATTTCGTTATTATCTAATGCTGAAAAAATTATTGTTGCACATAATCATCCTAGTGGAATACTAAATATAACTTATTTAGACATTAGACTGACAAAAAATATAGTTATAATATGTAATTTATTTGATATAGAATTAATAGATTCTATAATTGTAAATAAATATGGAGAATATATATCTATTAGACAAAGTATAAAGGAGAAATAAAAAATGAGTTCAACAGTATACAAAATAAAGGATTCTGTAGATTTATTTTTGAACGAAAATTCTCATAATAATAGCCTATTATATGAATACAAGAAAAAGAAAATCATTTAAAGTAAATAATGAACTAATTAAATTGTTAGAAATGATAGATGGAAAAACAACTACCTATCAAATATGTAAATTAATGAAAGACAACTATAATGTAGATGATGATGAAGTCAAATCAATATTAACTCATTTAGAAAATCAAAAAATAATAACAAAAGTAAATTTTAATACAAATATTATTGGGTGCGATGATATTAAAAGATATGACAGGCAGATAAATTATTTTAGTGAATTTTTACAAAGTGAAGAATTAGCATTACAAGCTCAAAAAAAATTAATGGATAGCAAAATTGTTATATTTGGATGTGGGGCTATAGGTGGAGTTATAGCGTGCCAACTTGTTATGGCTGGTGCTAGAAATATCATTTTGTATGATTATGATATAGTAGATCAATCAGATGTTTCTCGCCATATTTATTTTAATAATAAAAATTTTAAAAAATCTAAATCTGAAGTATTAAAACAAACACTACAAGATATAGATAATAGAGTTAATATAACGACTGTAGATGAAAAAATGAATACTAAAACAAATATAGAAAATATAATATCTAATAATGACTTTATTGTGAATACATTAGATGAACCGTACATAGGTTATACATCTTGCAAAATATCAAGAATGTGTATTAAATATAAAAAAGCACATTATATAGTAGGTGGATTTGATGCACATCTAGCAAGTACTGGGGAAATAATAATACCAGGGATAACACCTTGTGTAGATTGTTACGCAACTTATTTTGGGGAAAAATTAAAAGGTTGGAAACCAAAAAAACATCCAGTAGAAGATAGAAGTATGCAGATAGGAGGTATATCCTCTATGTCTTTATTTTCAGCGTCTTTTGCAACTATAGAAATTATTAAATACATATGTGGATTAATAGATATGCAAGATAAAAATAACTATAAAACAAGAGGAGAAATGTTATTTGACAGTATGGAATTAACATATTTAAATGTGAAAAGAGATGCTAACTGTTTAATTTGTGGATAAAGAAATGTTTAATATATGAATCTAAAAATAAGATCTACAGTATCTGTTGTTAAAATCAGTGATAATATTTTAGAGTTTTTTAAAACTAATACAAGACAACAAGTTAGAATTTCAGTAGAAGATGACACCATACTAAATGTTATTACAGAGCTTAATGGAAAAATTAAAACAATAGACGAGTTATCAGAAAAATATCAAATAGATAAAAATGACTTAGAAAAACTAATGTTATTTTTAGAAAGTAAAGGTATACTTGACAATGTTGAACCTAAAGAAGATTTTAAAAATTATAAAAGTTATAGAAGAGTTATACAATTTTTAAATGATTTTTCTGAAAACCACGAACATTTAGTTAATATGTGGAATAATATTACTAATTCTAATGTTTTAATTATAGGGCTTGGTGCAGTTGGCTCTTGGGTATCTTGTAATTTAGCTCAATCGGGAGTAGAAAATTTAATTTTAATGGACAATGATGTTGTAGATATAACCAATTTACACAGACAATTTGGATATAAAGAGAATTGTGTAGGTTCGTACAAAATAGATGCTATCAACAAAAAGCTTGTAGAGTATAATGATAATATTAATGTTAAAAAGATATATCAAATTTTGGATAAGGATACGGCAAATCTATTAGATGACTATGAAATTGATTTAGTTATAAATTGTGCAGGTCAACCTAATGTAGACACAACATCTAGGATAATAGGTGAATACTGTATGAAAAGAGATATACCTCATATTGTAGGTGGGGGATATAATTTACATTTATCGTTAATTGGACAAACAATAATACCTAAAGAAACGGCTTGTGTTAGATGTTTTGAAAAACAATTACAAGAAATAAACAAAGTAGATAAAAACAAAGTAAAAAAACTTACCGTAAAAAATAGAAAAATAGGCAGCTTTGGTCCAATGTGTTCAATTATAGCAAGTATGATAGGTATGGATTGTATTAAAATCTTATCTAAAAGTATAAAACCTTCTAATATAAACAGAAGAGGAGAATTTAATATTTATACTATGGATATGGAGTATAATAAATTTGAAAAACTTGAAGATTGTGAGTGTTGTAGTACAAATGGAAAATATAATAATAGAGGGTGCATATCAAAATAATTTAAAAAACATAGATTTAGAAATTACTATAAATAGCTTTAATTGTATTGTAGGTGTATCTGGGTGTGGAAAATCTTCTTTAGTATATGATGTAATTTATGCTGAAAGCCAAAGGAATTTTATTCAAAGTGTGTCAGATAGCTTATATATAAAAAAAATAGCAAACAAACCAAAAGTTAAAAAAATAAAAAATCTTAGACCAGTAATAAGTTTAACACAAACAAGCTATAATTTTAATCCTAGATCCACAGTTGGCACATTTACAGAAATATCTTATTTTTTAAGAGGTTTATACAGTTTGGTAATTGGTTATGAGTCAAATGAAAAATATGCAGAAAGTAAATTTTCTTTTAATAGTCCGTTAGGTTGTTGTAAAAAATGCGAAGGGACAGGCGAAGAATATGTTATTTCTGAAGATTTAATAATGCCAGATAAAGACAAATCTTTAAAAGATGGTGCAATTATTTATTATAAAGGTTCACAATTATCATTTGAATATAAATCATTAATGAAAATTTGTGAGCTTTATAACATAGATATTAATAAAAGTATTAATGAGCTAACAGAACAAGAAAAATATAATATTTTATATAGAGAAGATAAAATAAAATTTGATTTGAATATCAAAAAATCTACTGGTAAATACAGAAAAGTTACATTTAATGAAAAAGGTGTTATACCAGAACTTAACGGTATGTTAAAAAATATTAAAAAACCGTCAACTTTTCTTAAAATATCTAAATTTTTAGAAAAAACCCTTGTTCTAATTGTAATGGGTTAAAACTTAATAAAGATATATTATCTAAATTAATATGTGGTAAAAATATAGCAGAAATTGAAAATATGCAAGTATCACAAATTTATATATGGAAAAAAGAAGTGATAAACGCATATAGTAATAGCAATATAATAGATACTATTAAAGGTTTATTTGAAGAAATATATAAAAGAATAAATAATTTATTAGAATTTAATTTAGAATATTTATCATTAAGTAGAAGTGTTACAACTCTATCTGGAGGAGAATTCCAAAGAATACGAATTGTAAATCAGTTAAATTGTTCATTAAAAGGGTTAGTCTATATTTTAGATGAACCTTGCAAAGGTCTTCATAATAAAGATATTAAAAATGTAATTTTATATACAAAAAAATTAATATATAATGGAAATACTGTGATATCTATAGAACATAATAAAGAATATATTTATGAATCAGATAACATTTTTGAACTAGGATATGAAGGTGGAGAAAAAGGAGGATATCTAGTATCTAAACATAAACCACAAAAAAATATACATATAATATAGAGTTTAAATAGATTACTGGATATGATAGATTTATTAAATTTGAAAATATAAATTTTAGGAATATAAAAAACAAAGACATATATCTTCCTATTGGCAGAATTAGTTCAATTACAGGAGTTTCTGGTTCTGGTAAAAGTAGCTTATCAGAGGTAATATACAATTGTATTAAGTATAAAAAAATATATACTGTGATAAAATTGAAGGGAATATAAATAAAATTCACTCAATAAATCAATCTCCTATAGGTAAAAATTCAAGATCTATGATTGTTTCATATTTAGGTATATATGATAGAATTAGAGAATTATTTGCAAATTGTGAACAAGCTAAAAATTTAAAGTTAAAAAGCTCTTATTTCAGTATTAATGTAAAAGGTGGAAGATGTGAGGAATGCGAAGGTACAGTAAAAGTAAAGGTAGTTTCACAATATTTTGCAGATACATATATATTATGTGAAAAATGTAATGGGGAAAGATTTAATGAAAATATATTAAAAATAAAATACAAAGGTTTTAACATAAATGATATATTAGATAATTCAATAAATAATATATTAGAAATATTTAAAGATGATATATATATAATAAGCTTGATATTATAAAAAAGTTAGGAGTTGGATATTTAAGTTTAGGACAAATGACTATGAATTTATCTGGAGGAGAATCTCAACGAATTAGACTATCAAAAATATTAGGAGATAAATGATATGACATAAATATATATATTAGATGAACCAATTTGTGGATTAAATGATAATGATATAGATAAATTAGTTGAAGTTTTATTTGATTTAAAAAATAAAGGTGCAACTATTATTTTAATTGAGCATAATATAGAGTTTATTGCAAAAATTAGTGATTATATGATAGATTTAGGCAAATCAACTTTAGATAATATAGATAAAAATATTATTCAAGGAGAACCACAATATGTTTTTGAACATATTTTATCATCTTGGAAAGGTTATATTTAAACTATATTATAAATTTAATCAAAGTTATATAAATTTTAAAATTAAATAGTAGTTTGGATATTATGGCTCTTTGTCAAATAGCGTTGATAAAATTCCGAAAAAATTAAAGTAGTCATTTGGCGTCAAAAAAATTTTTGAGGCCAAATGACTACTAGCCCAAAATTAAATTATGTTTAAGCAACACTCTTTTAGTTAAATGTTCAAAATTATAAAATCCAAAACCTATTCTTTTTAAAACTTTAATTGCATTGTTTAAAGCTTCTACTTTTGAAGTGCACTGCACTTGCTTGACAATCTGCCATTTTTATTATTTCCTATAGCTATAAGTGTTATATGGGTACTAATTTTAACATTAATAAATAATTTTGTATTACTATTATTGCATTATTATTTATAGTACCGGTAATTGCGTTTGCTGTAAAACTTAATTATAGATTAATTGTTATTATTAATGAATTTAGAAAAGATATTTTAATAAATAATAATATTAAAAATTTAGATTAAATTTAATGATATTAAGTAGGATAAGATTAATGTGTTTAGAAAGAAAATTTTTACCTGTAGGACAAGGTGCTTTTTATTTAGAAACATTTTATTTTTGTAAAAATTATGTAAATATTGTATATGAACGAAAATGAGGAAGGGAATATAGAAGAAAATAGAGAAGATGGTTTTGAAATTATTAATTCTGGAGAAGATGTTAGTAGCCTCATAAAGAGTGTTTCAGCATTAAGTGGGATTGATCCAAGTTGTAAATACCTTGATTGGCAATATATTGTACATAATTTTTGACACGAGGATAGAAGTAGAGAATTTTGCAAAGAAATGAAAGAAAAAATTTATGAATTTAATATTAATAATATAGAAGAATTATTGGATATAAGAGATTGCAGTCTCTGGAATACTTTAAGCCTAAAAGTAAAAAATATACCAAAATATAGCTTGTGATATAAACGCAAATTCTATGACTTTGTTATCCGTAAATAAATATTACAAGTTTAGGTAATATACAAATATAAGAGTATGTTGTAAAAATTTGTTTAATGGAAATATAAATTTTTGCCTAGTGGATGCTTATACACAGGAGATTGTGATTGTAAAAAAGTAAAGAATATGAATCAATTAATTTAGTCATACGGAGTATATATTGATGATATCGATATTTTACAAGTGCCACATCACGTTTCAAAAGGTAATTTTAGCGACAAATTATTAAAATTTAAAAACTGTCATTTTTTATTATATCTGCTGGTAAGAAAAATAGTTACGATCACCCTCATAGTGAAGTTGTGAAAGCTATTTGTATGAATATGAAAAATATAGGTATTGTTACAGAAAACACTCCGCCATTATCATTTCGTATTTATTAGTGATTATAAACTAATTTACAAATATTAAAAATTGATTTTTAACAAAGATAGTAGTACAAAACATTACTATCTTTGTTTTTTTACTTCAAATAAAAGTAGAGTTTTAATAAATACTATTAATTAGTATAAATTGTATTAAAAATCTTACTCATTGACAATAACTATGTAAAATAATATAATATATATTGTTTTAAATTAAGAATAAATATTAAAATTTATTTTATATTTTAAATACTAAAAATAATAAGTTTTAAAACGATATATAAAATATAAAAAAGAAAGAAGGTGATGATTATAGCAACAGTATCTAATAAACTGTATAAAACATCATTGATAAATAATCGTAGATATTTAGGTAATAAGTATAAATTATTACCTTTTATAACAAAAGTTATTAATGAAGAATGTGGAAAAATTGAGTCTGTTGCTGATATATTTGCTGGAACAGGTGCAGTAGCTTCTGCTTTTACAAATAAGACAATTATTACTAATGATTTAATGTATAGCAACTTTATTTGTAATTTGGCTTGGTTTAGTCCTCAAAGTTATGATCCTAAATTGATAATTGATTACATTGTTTATTATAACGCTATATCAAATTTTGATGATAACTATATGACAAAAAAATTTGCAGATACATATTTTAGTTATAATGATTGTTCAAAAATTGGATTTATACGAGAAGATATAGAAAGGAACTATAAATTAAAAAAGATTAATGAACGAGAAAGAGCGATTTTATTAACTTCTTTACTATATGCAATGGATAAAATAGCAAAAACTTGTGGGCATTACGATGCTTATAGAAAAGGGGTAGAATTTACATCAACTATTGAGCTATCTGTACTATTAGCAAAAATTGAAAATAGATTAGAAAATAAATGTTTTAATAAAGATGCGAATGAGCTTGTTAGGGATATTTCTGTTGATTTAGTATATATAGATCCTCCCTATAATTCTCGTCAGTATTGCGATGCGTATCATTTACTTGAAAATGTTGCTCGTTGGGAAAAACCAGAGGTATATGGTGTTGCTAGAAAAATGAATAGAGATAATATAAAAAGTAAATATTGCACTAAAGATGCTACAAATGTATTTGAAGATTTAATAAAAAATATCAAGTCAAAATACATTGTTTTTTCTTATAACAATATGTCCAATAAGGGTAATGATAGATCTAATGCAAAAATTTCTGACGAAGATATTATGAGAATTTTAAAAAATAAAGGTGATGTTAAAATTTTTTCAGAAAGTTATAAAGCATTTTCAGCAGGCAAATCTAATATTCAAAATAATGCAGAAAGATTATTTTTATGCACTTGTTTTAGTGAGGTAAAATAATATGATACAATCGCCTTTAAATTATACAGGTGGTAAATTCAAATTATTGCCACAAATACTTCCTTACTTCCCCAAAAATATTAATACATTTGTAGATTTATTTTGTGGTGGCTGTAATGTAGGTATTAATATAAACGCAAATAAAATTATATACAATGACTTAAATAAAAACTTGTGTTACTTATACAATACATTTAAAAACTTAGACAAAGAATCTACTTTTGAATGGATTTACGAAATAATTGAAAAGTACAATCTATCGCTTGTAAGTAAAAATGGATATGATTATTATGGTTGCGAAAGTAGTAAAGGCTTGGGCAGTTATAATAGAGAAGGGTTTTTAAAATTAAGAGATGATTTTAACAATTATATAAATAAAGATTATTATTATTATATTTTGCTATATGTTATAATTGTTTATTCTTTTAATAATCAAATAAGATTTAATAGTAAAGGAGAGTTTAATTTACCTGTAGGAAAACGAGATTTTAATTTAAAAATGAAGAATAAGTTATCCGATTTTATAGACGCATTAAAATCACAAAACTGTATTTTTATGTGTAAAGATTTTAGAGAGTTTGATATTTCTATGCTTAGTTTTGATGATTTTGTTTATGTAGATCCACCATATTTAATTACTTGTGCTACATATAATGAGCAAGGTGGTTGGAGTGAAGATACAGAAAAAGAGCTGCTCTCATTTTTGGATAAATTAAATGAAAAAAATATACGATTTGCCCTTTCAAATGTTATTAGAAGTAAAGGTAAAGAAAATCATTTATTAATAGAATGGATCAACAAAAATCTAGATATTTATAGAGTTATATATTTAAATTATAGTTATTCTAACTCTAATTATCAGATTAAAGACAAGTCTTCTGTAACAGAAGAAGTATTGATTATAAACTATTAAGGAGGTAATTATGGCTGTTAAAATACCTTATAAAAGTTTTTGTTGGAGCTTAGGAACGACTAGCTTTAGAACAAAAAATTTTAACAAAACTATAGAACAACAACTTGCTCTTTTAAATGAATTTTGGAGTATCAAACAAAATGAAAGTGAAATTTGGTCTGGAAATACAGAATTACAGTCTAGATATTATGATTTTATAAAAGAAAAACAATTTATAGAAGGTAACGCAAAAAATAAATCAAAAGATGCTAGAGAAAAAACATCTGGTTTGGTAGATATAGGATTGATTACCGAAAATAGAATGCTTACAGAAGCAGGATTAAATTTATTAAATATTAGTAAATCAAATGATTTTTCTATTAATAATAATTTTGGAATAGCAAAAGATAGTTATATTTATTTAAAGCAACTTCTTAAAAGCTGTAACGAAATAAATGGAGATTTTGTTCGTCCTTTTATTGTTTTGATATATGTACTTTTAAAGGTGGAAAAATTAACACTAGATGAGTTTACATATTTATTGCCACTTTGTACAAATGAAGTATATACAGAACAAATTATTGAAGGTATACGAAGTATTAGAAAAAATGAAACTTCAATAGATGAAATAATAATTAATAGATTAATAAAAATGGATAACTATTCTAGTGCATTAGAATTATTGCTTACAAGTGATATTACTGAAGAATTGTTATGCGAAATAGGACTTAATAGAAAAAGTAGAAACTATGATAAAGTATACTTTAAATTATATAATAATCTTTATGATATGTATATCAATAGAAATGATGATATAATACCTTTAGTTTATTTAGTGACAAAGGATATTAAAATAGGAAAATGGTGGCGTAGTTATCTTTTTAATACTTCTTCAGAAAATGCTATAAAAAAACAGCCTAAAAAATATAAAAATGCTACAATTTTTGATAATATTAATAGCGAAGAGGAATTTAAAATAGCTTTTTTTAAAATTATGCATTTATTTAAGGCTAAAGCTACATTATCAGATTATATTGATCTTAATCGAAGATACATAAAAACAACAGATATAATTCTATTTGAAGATAATGTTGTAAAATTAGATATCGTTCCTAAATATTTCTTTAAATGTGCAATGTCTGAACTTTACTTACAAGCATATAGGAAATCGGAAATACTTACAAAAGATTGTTCTATAAAACACATATGTTCTTCTCTAATATTTGATGAAGTAGAGATTATAAAAGGTATAAATAAAGAACTTAGTGCATCTGTCAAAACACTTGATGAAGCTCATTTAGTATTAGATGATAATAGATATAAAAGATTACATCATCTTATTGATACTAAATTCACTGATGAGAATATAATTACGCTTTTAAATCATTTCGAAATGAGAAATGATAATGAAATTAGAGCTATGGTAACGGATAATGCAGATATTCCTACTATTTTTGAGTATGTGCTAGGTATTTTGTGGTATAAAATAAGTGAGAAAGAAGGCAAAATTCTTGATTATATGAAACTTTCACTTGATGCTGATTTATTACCTAAAACACACGCTAGTGGTGGAGAAGCTGATATTGTATATGAATATTCAAAAACAGAAAATTATCCTGAACATACTTTGTTGATAGAAGCTACTCTTTCAGATAGTACAAATCAACGAAGAATGGAAATGGAACCTGTTTCAAGGCATTTAGGACAACATTTAATTCGTACTGGAAACTTAAATAGCTATTGTATATTTATTACTAATTTTTTAAATATAAATGTTATAGCAGATTTTAGAGGGAGAAAAAATATGCCTTATTATGACAATAAAGACTACTCTAAAAATGTTCTAGGAATGAAAATTATACCACTACAAACATTACAATTAAAGAAAATAATCCAAAATAAAAATAAATATAAAGATTTATATAAAGTATTTGAACAAGGATTTAAATCTTCAGTTCCACCGCATAATTGGTATGATGAATGCATTGTGTCTAAATTATGAAATAATTTAAATGATTAAGTTTTTTATAATATACATTTACAAACAGGTACTATTAAATATTTTGGATATAAAAATTAAAAACCTATTTATAATTCTAAATGATAAGTTGCATATTAATTGTTATAATAGCCACCATATCACTTAGATGATATGGTGGTTATTATAAACTATATGGTATTTACTTTAACATTCTCTTGAAAAACAACTACCGATTTTACATACTTTTCCAAAAATTCTCTTGTTAGTTCACCCTTATTATCAAAACAATTAATATTTTCTTTACTCGTATGTTCTAAAATTTTATCTTCTTTTATATTAAGTTTTTGTTTTTCTTCTATATACATTTTTTTACATATTTCTTCTTTTAAATAACTTGTATAAAGTTTTTCTTTTTGTAATTTTATAATTTTTAATTGTTCATCAATATTATTTTTATGAGTATCATTTTTATTTTTTTTAATTTCAAAATTTTTATGTATTTCATTTAAAACAACTTTTTTCAAATATTCTTCTTCAATCATAAAATATTTACAACCATATTGGTTAGTATATCTAACTGTATTGCAAGTATATTTAATACTAGAATTATTTATTTTTTGTAAATCATAACCACAATAGCCACATTTTAAAATACCTTTAAATAAATTTTCTTTTATTGTTCTTGTTTTATTATTTTTAAATACTTTTTGTGCATCATAAAATAAATCCTCAGAAATAATAGCAGGGTGATGATTTTCAAAAACAACCCAGTTATTTTTATCAATGTTTTTATAGTTTTTGCTCCCAACTTCTTTAATTTCTGTTTTACCATAAGTTCTTTTGCCAATATAAACATCATTTTTTAATATATTTCTAACGGTAAGGCTTTTCCAAAACATTTTTCCCTTACATTTTCCAAGCTTATTAACCTTGCCCATACTCATTTTATATTCTAAAGGGGTAGGTATATTTTTATCGTTTAGTATTTTTGCTATTTGCGTTAGATTTTTATCTTCACAAGCCATATTAAAAATATCTTGTACAATTTTATATGTGTTTGTATCTATATCAAATTTATATTTATCTGTTTTTGAAACAACATACCCATAAGGATTAGAAGAAGTAGGAATTTTACCTGTTTTAGCTTTGCTAATTTGTGCAGTTTTTATTTTTTTAGAAATATCTTTACTATAGTAACTATATATTATATTTTTAAAATTAAGATTAAAATAACTGTTAAAATCATCATTAGCACTATCAAAATTGTCATTAACGGCAATAAAACGAACATTTAAAAGGGGAAAGATATTTTCTATATATTCTGTTGTTTCTATGTAGTTACGTCCAAACCTAGATAAATCTTTTACGATTATACAGTTTATTTTACCTTTTTTAACATCATCTAAAATGTTAGTTATTCCTTTTCTTTTTAAATTTGTTCCAGATTTACCGTCATCAATATATTCAAAAATATTTTCGTATGTAAAATCATTTGATTTTATAAAGTTATGTAAATACTGTCGTTGGTTTGAAATACTATCACTTTCTGTTAAATTTTCATCTTCTCTAGAAATTCTTAAATAAATAGCTATGTTCATAATTCTCCTTTAAATGAAAAATTTATTTTAATTAAATTGTCTTTATATATGTATATGCTTTTTATTAACATCTGTATTAATTGTTGGTTAAAAAATTCCTTATCTTCAAATTTTATAAATCTTTCTAGTTTGTCTATGCTATTTTTTTGTAAATCTTCATATTGTTGCTGTAAATTTTGTTTTTCTTTTAGTAATAAATCTTCTTTTTCTATATATTTTTGCCTAAAATCTAAATATTCACTTTCTGTTAAAAGTTTTTTAAGATAATCATTATATAGTTTTTCATAAAGTAAAGGTATTTTATTAATTTCTTTATCTATATTTTTAATATTTTCTAAACAAGTGGATAAATTTTCATTATTTATCTTAATTTTATTTTTATCAAGCAATACATTTATTTGAGTTTTTAGTGAGTTAAAAATAACATTATCTAGTTCATCTTTAGAAATTTTATCAAAACAACATAAATCTTTAGCCACTTTGTTTTTGCTACATTTATAATACTTATTTGTTAAATATAATCTAGAGCCACACTCACCGCATTTTAATATATTTTTATATAAATTGTTAGATTTTTTTGTTAAATTACTTTCAGAATTTGCATATTTTTCTTTGTTTAATTTATTCATTTGTTCCACCTTTAAAAAAGTATCTTCATCTATAATAGGGGTATGTGTATTGTAAACTATTATTTGTTCATCTTTTGGTACACTTTTAATGTTTTTGTTGTTATATAGCTGTTTTCTTTTAGTACCTTGAATTGTATGTCCTAGATAAGTTTGATTTTTTAATATTTTCTTGATTGTACTTTCTGTCCACAAGCAATTTTTATATTTTTCATCAAATAAAATTTTATTATCAAATTTATATTTGTTAGGGCAGGGGATATTTAAGCTATTTAATTGTTTAGCAATAGCTAGATAGCTTTTGCCATCTAGCCTTAAAGAAAAAATTTTTTTTACTATATCACTAGCATAGTCGTCTATTTCTAGCTTATATTTATTATCTTTAGATTTTTTATATCCAAAACAAGCAACACTACCAATAAAATCTCCATTTAATTGTTTAGTTTTAAGGCTAGTACAAATCTTTTTAGAAATATCTTTAGCATACATATCATTTATAATATTTTTTATATGTAAATTTAAAATATGAGTACAATCAAGATTAATGCTATCATAATTATCATTTACTGCAATAAAACGAACATTTAGCTTAGGTAATATTTCTTCTAAATACTGTCCTGTTTCAATGTAATTTCGCCCAAACCTAGATAGATCTTTTACAATAACACAGTTTATTTTGTTTAATTTAATATCATTTATTAAATTTTTAAATTGTTCTCTGTTAAAGCTAGTGCCTGTTATACCATTATCTATATATGTATTTATTAGTTTAAAATAAGTATTGTTTTTTATAAAGTTATTTAGTAATATTTGTTGATTTTCAATAGAATTGCTTTCATCATCTAAAACTGATATTCTTATATAAAATGCAACTTTGTAAGAATTGTCAATTACTTTTTGTATATTAAACCTACTTTTCCTAGCCATTCATAACACTCTCCAGCACAGGTTTCAGATTAGTATTTTCTTCTACAAAATCTCTTATAAATTCTACATTTTTCTTAAATTCATTTTCAAAAAGATATTTTATAACTATGGTATCATTGTTGTAAATTTCAATTTTATTTAAAAGAGTAACAATTAAGGCTCTATCTAAGTAAGGGATATTTTTAAGTTCTTTAAAAGCTTTTAACCATTTTTCTCTGTCTGTATTGCCACATTTTATATTTTTAATTTCAGTGCTTAAATCTAATACTATTTTGGATAACTTTTCTATTTCTGCATCATATTTTTGACTATAATCTAAATATTCAGTTTTAGATATTAAATTTTCGTTAAAATCTGTATATATTTTAAATTTATAATTTTTGTATTTTTCTATTTCTATTTCTTTTTCTAAGATAGCATTTTTTAAAGTGGATATTTTTGAATTGTTATCAGATATTTTATCAATTGTATTTAATATATTATCTACATCTACAAACAATGAAAAATACATCTGTAAAGTTTTTAAAACAATGCTATCTAGTGTATCATATTTTATAATATGGCTATTACAACCACTTTTATTTTTATAACCAGAGCATATAAGGTAATAATTAGGTTTTTCTTTAGTGCCACAATTTTTCATAATCATATTGCGTCCACAATCACCACAAACAGCTATTCCAGAAAATTTAAAAACAGTGTTTTGATAAGGTGAAATTCTTGTATCTTTTGAAAGTATGCTTTGAACAGTGTTAAAAATTTGCTTATCAAGTATAGGGGTATGACTGTTTTCTATAACATACCAATCTTTTTTATCTTTTTTTGCTACTAAATTTATTTTATGGTTTATTGTAGTTGTTTTACCTTGAGATAGTGTACCTGTATATATATCATTTTTTAAAATGCGTGTTACGGTTAATGCTTGCCATTTTGCTTTATCATTTTTCTTAAATGAGGTTTCATAGTTTAAACCTATACTTTTTTTATATTCCATAGGAGATAAAATACCTTTTGCATTTAATTTATCTGCAATAGCTTGAGAGCTATATCCCTTAATTTTTAAATTAAATATTTCTACAATAACATTTTTTACTGTCTCATCTACAATAAGCTTTGTTTTATCTTTTGGGTCTTTTAAATATCCATATGTAGCAAAAGAGCCTATAAACTCGCCATTTTTCATTTTCATATTTTTTTGGCTTTTAACTTTTAAAGAAATATCTTTAACATATGCATCATTTATTAAATTTTTAAAAGGTACAATAATGTTATCTTGTTCATTTTCGTTTATGCTGTCATAACTATCATTTATAGCTATAAAGCGTACATTTAGCATAGGAAATATTTTTTCAATATATTTAGCAGTATCTATAAAGTTACGCCCAAACCTAGAAAAATCTTTTACAACTATGCAATTAATAGTCCCTTTTTTAATTTCTTCTATCATCTCTTTAAAAGCAGGGCGTTTAAAGTTGCTACCTGAATAACCATCATCTATTTTTATCATTTTGATACTAATATCGTTTTTTTGGGATAGATAATTTTTTATAAGATTTATTTGATTTGTTATGCTTTCGCTTTCTTTGTTTTTAAAATCTTCTTTGGAAAGCCTAGCATAAATACAAGCATTATATTTGTTCATAAAACAACTCCTTTATATATTAAATAATAGTGTTATTATAGTAATAGAACATTTACTAATAATATATAATATTTTATTTTAAAAATCAATATTTTAAAAAATTTTAACAAAAATTCAAATTTGTTGTCTTATAAGATTAAATTATAA
>NZ_CAUWHO010000046.1:0-15973 GCF_963558545.1 uncultured Tyzzerella sp.
TCTTCGGGTTGTTTAATTCACTTTTTTGATTATTTAGTTTTCAATGTTCAATATTTCTTTTTTATCGTTTGTTTTGACGACTAGATTAGTTTATCATAAACTTTTCACTTTGTCAACACTTTTTTTACATTTTTGTTATTTTTTAACTTGCTGTAAATTAACGACTTAACCATCATATCACTTATTTAAAACTTTGTCAACACTTTTTTTACATTTTATTAACTTGTTTTAGCGACTTGCTTATATTACCATAAATAGATTATAATGTCAACACTTTTTTTACATTTTATCATAAAAGGCTAATATTTATAAAATACTAGCCTTTTATGGTAAAATTTTAACTACTAAATATAAATTATTCTTCTGTAGATTCTTCTACTGGAGAGTCTACTTCTTTAATACTTAAACTTATTTTTTTATTTTCTGCATCTATTTGTGTAATTTTAGCTTTAACAACTTGACCAATAGATAAAGCTTCTTCTGGTTTAGCAATATGTTTTTGGCAAATTTGAGATATGTGAACAAGACCATCTACGCCTTCTTCTAATTCTACAAAAGCACCAAAATCCACAAGACGAACAACTTTTCCTTCTACTACATCAGAAATATTGTATTTATCTTTAGCTAAAACCCAAGGATTTTTTTCTGCATCTTTTAAAGAAAGAGAAATTTTATTTTTATCTTTGTCTACCTCTAAAACATATACAGTAACTTTATCTCCTTCTTTTAATACATCAGTAACTTTTTTTACTCTTCCCCAAGAAAGCTCAGAAATATGAATAAGTCCATCTACACCACCAAGGTCTACAAAAGCACCAAAATCTACAATACGGCTAACAGTACCTTCTAATTTATCTCCTGCTTTAATATTTCCATAAACTTTATCTTTAGCTTCATCTTCCATAGATTGAACTAAATCTCTTCTTCCTGCAATTATACGACGTTTAGCTTTGTTAAATTCAATAATGTTAAAATCAAATTCTTTTCCTTTAAAGCTGTTTAAGTCTTGCACAAATTTATTCGATATTTGAGAAGAAGGTACAAATACTCTAACATTGTTTATATTAGCTATAAGTCCACCTTTTATAACATCTACTATTTTGCCTTTTAATATACTTTTATTATTAAAAGCTTCTTCTAATTCGTCAAAACCTTTATTCATTTCTAATCTTTTTTTAGATAGTACAACGTTTCCATCACCATCATTTACTTTAATAACAAAAACTTCTATTTCATCTCCAACAGAAACTTCACTTTTTAAATCTACGTTAGGGTCGTTAGAAAACTCTGATTTTTCTATAACACCATCTGCTTTATATCCAAGGTTTACAAAAACTTCATTATCTGTAACTCTTATGACACTACCCTTCACTACATTACCACTATGTAATGTTTTAAAACTTTCGTTTAACATTTCCTCAAAAGACATATTTTCCATTTCACTCATTTTATTTAAAGCCTCCTTTATTATAGCTGGTGGTGTTGATGCACCAGCAGTTATTCCAATTTTAACATTTTTTTTAAAATTATTCAACTGCAAATCTTTAATTGTTTCACATAAATAGGTGTTTTCACAATTTTTTTTACAAATTTCATATAATTTTTGTGTATTTGAACTACTAACATCACCTAAAACTATCATATAATCAACCTGTTTAGATAATTCTAAGGCCTCTTTTTGTCTATCATTTGTTGCACTACATATAGTATTAAACACTTTTATATTATTACCTTTTATATTTTTTAATAATTTTTCAAATAATGTTATATCAAAGGTAGTCTGAGAAACCAAAATATACTCTTTATCATCATCTATACATAGACCTTCAAATTCTTCTATACTATTTGCTATTAATCCTGTATTATCACAAAATCCATTTATACCTATTATTTCTGGGTGATTTTTATTACCAATAATGATAATTTTTTGTCCTTTTTTATAATTTTCATCAACTATTCTGTGAATTTTTTTTACAAATGGGCAAGTACAGTCTATATATTCTATATTTTTTTCTTCTAATAGCTTATAAACACTAGGTGGCACTCCGTGCGAGCGTATAATTACCTTACCATTTATATCTTTTTCTAAATTTTCTAATATTTCTACGCCTTGTTTTTCAAGGTCTTTCACTACATTTTTATTGTGTATAATAGGTCCATATGTATATATTTTATCATTTTTAGACTTTTCATACACACAATCTACTGCCAATTTAACACCAAAGCAAAAACCAGCAGATTTTGCAAGTATTATTTCCATATAATCCCTCTCTAAACTATTTATTTTCATTAAGTAATTTTTCTATTTCTAGCATAATTTCTTCTGTCATTTTATTTAAAATTTCTGTTTTAGGTTTTTCACCTTTATATTTTTCAAAGGAAATAGGTTTTCCTATGTTGACTATAACATTGCCTTTTTTTTCATAGTTAGCCGTAATACCAATAGGAACAACATCTACACCACTTTTTAAAGCAAATAATGAAACACCATTTTTAGCTTCGGCACTTTCTCCTTGTTTAACCCTTGTTCCTTGAGCAAATATCCCTAGAGAACCACCGCCTTTTAAAAGATTTATACTAAATTTTAGAGCATTTATATCTGTGCCCTCCCTATCAACTGGAAAAGCACATAGCTGACGCATCCAAAAGTTTTTAAATTTTGTAGAAAAAAGCTCTTTTTTAGCAAAGTAATGTATCTTTCTATTCCTAATACTACTACAAACCATTACAGGGTCAAAATTGCTAGAATGGTTGGAGCAAAATATTAACCCACAATTTTTAGGTATATTTTTAAATCCTTTTACCTTTACTTTAAATTTTAACCTAGTATAAACAGCAAGGCTAAATATAGCGAGATAATAAAACATTTTATTTCACCTACTTTATATTTTCTTTTATTATTTTTATTATATAATCTGAAACTTCATATATTGACAAATTAGTAGTATTAATAGTTATAGCATTATCAGCTTTTTTAAGAGGAACTATTTCCCTATTTTTATCTGCATTATCTCTATCTATTATACCTTGTCTAACTTTATCATATTCAAATTTTTCATTTTTCAAAGAAAGTTCTTCACATCTTCTTTTAGCTCTTTCATCTATGTCTGCATCTAAATATATTTTAACATTAGCGTTAGGTAAAACATTAGTACCTATATCTCTACCATCCATTATAACATTGCTATCTTTAGCTATTTTTCTTTGCATATTTAATAATTTTTCTCTAACACTAGGTATTTGAGCAATAATAGAAGCATTTTTTGCAATTTCTTGTGTTCTTATTTTATCAGTAACATTTTCATTATTTAGGTAAATTTGTTGTATACCATTTTCAAAATCTAAAGATATATTTATATTTTTAAGTTCTTTAGTAACTTCATCTTTATTGTTACAATCTATATCATTTTGTAAACAGTAAAGTGTTATAGTTCTAAACATAGCTCCAGTATCTACATATATAAAGTTAAGTTCTTTACATATTATTTTAGAAACTGTGCTTTTACCAGAACCAGCAGGCCCATCTATTGCAACTGCAAACCCTGTATTTTTTAAAGCTATATCTGGCCTTAACTTTTTTGCACCTTTTAAATATATGTGTTTTATATCCTGTTTTTTTATATCTAAATTAACTGTTATCATAACTCTTATACACATTGGTAAACTAAATTCTATATCCATTTCTTGCATACACATAATAGCACAATCCGTTATACCCATATTTCTAGTGGCAATAGCTGGATATGCTTTAGTAATGTCTTTTGTAGCAGAAAATATAATATTTATTATATCTTCTTTATTTATACCATTTTTTTCAATTATTTCATTTAACAATATTTCTGCATTTTTAATAATATTTTCTTTTGTATTTTCTTCTATTGTTATAGCACCTCTAATAGAGCAAATATTCATAATTTTCTCCTAACTATTTATATTATTACCAGCTAAATAGCCAGTAGCAAAAGCTATTTGTAAATTAAATCCACCTGTGTAGCTATCTACATCTATAACTTCTCCTGCAAAATATAAATTATCTATTATTTTAGATTTCATTGTACTTGGGTCTATCTCATCTACACATATACCACCAGCTGTTATTACAGCTTCATTATACCCATTATCCCCTATTATAGTTATAGGCAATTTTTTTATTATATTACAAAGCCTTCTTCTTTCATCTTTTGTAACAGAATTTACTTTTTTGTTTTCATCTATGTTAGATAATGATATGATAGTAGGTATAATTTTTTGTGGTAGTAATTCATCTAAGCTATTTTTAAAAGACTTGTTAATAAACTTTTCAAAATCTCTAAGTATTCTACTATCAAGTTCTTTATCTGTAAGAGCTGGCTTTAAATCTATATACCCTGTTATTTTATGGTTGTTATATTTACCAACAATACTTCTACTGCCTTTTAAAACTAAAGGCCCTGTAATTCCAAAATGGGTAAACATCATTTCTCCAAAATTTTTGTAAACATTTTTATTATCTATAAAAATATTTAACTCTACATTTTTAAGGCTAAGCCCTTGTAAATCTTGGCACCATTTTTCCTCTAGTTTAAGTGGTACTAAAGACGGATATAATTTAGTAACCTTGTGTCCCATTTTTTTAGCAAATTTATATCCATCACCGTCAGAGCCAGTAACAGGATACGATAGTCCACCTGTTGCTATTATTACATTTTCCACATCTATTTCTTGGTTATTAACAATAGCTTTTGTTATTTTATTATCTTCTACTATTAAATCCTCTACATTAGAATTTAACCTTATATCCACGTTATTATCTTCCATAAATCTAGTAAGTGCTTTAACTATGTCACTAGATTTTTCAGAAACAGGGAAAACTCTGTTGCCACGCTCCACTTTTACCCTAACGCCTAGTTCTTCAAAAAAATTCATAGTAGCATAGCTATCAAAAGTATAAAAAGCACTGTATAAAAAATACGGATTTCCAGGGGTATTTTGTATAAGTTCTTCTGGGTCACAAGCATTTGTAACATTACATCTACCTTTACCAGTTATAAAAAGCTTTCTACCTAGTTTTTTATTTTTTTCAAAAAGGATAACATTGTTATTTTTTGCAGCAAAACCGCTAGCTATCATACCAGCAGGTCCACCACCTATTACTATTGTTTTTTTCATATTTTTCACCTAATCAATTTTGGTAATACTTTTTATAAAAATAAATATAATCCATATTATTATATTTAAAAAAAGTTTCTAATTGGTCTATAATTATAAACCTGATATTCACTCCAAATATTTTCTAAGTTTTCAAGAGTAATTATCATATCATCTTTTTTGGCAACGCTAATAGCAACAAGCAAAGCATTTATAACACTTAAAGGTGCTACTAAAGAGTCTATAAAAGATACCATATCACTTCTTGCTATAAGGCTATTAGTAGCAAAATTAACAAGTGGAGAATATTTACTATCTGTTATAGCAATAGTTGTTGCATTTTTAGAAAAAGCATATTCCATAGCTTTTATAGTTCTCCTAGAATATCTAGGGAAACTAATCCCTATTAAAACATCATCTTCTTCTATTCTAAATATTTGTTCAAATATTTCCGTAGCAGTAGAAGAATTTACATAAATAACATTATTTATCATAAGGTTAAGATAAAAAGCTAAAAATGAAGATAAAGAGTTTGCACTTCTAACACCTATTATGTAAACTTTTCTAGCCTTTAGTATTTTTTCTACACAATGCTCAAATGAATTTTTATCTAATGTAGATAATGTACATTTTATACGCTCTGCATCTTTTTCTAGTATGTTAGTTAAAACATCTTTATTACTTTTAGATATTTGTTCAGCAGACACTCTCATTCTTTGTGCTGCTGTCAACTTTGTTTTTATTAAAGATTCTAGTTCTGTTTGCATTTTAGGATAACCATCAAAACCCATTTCTGATGCAAACCTTACAACAGTAGATTCACTAACGCCTGCCACCTCTCCTAGCCTAGATGCTGTCATAAAAGCTGCCTCATCATAATGTTCTAATATAAACGAGGCTAATCTTTTTTGGCTTTTACTTAAACTTAGCATTTTTTCATTTATCTTTTTAAGTAAATCATCTTCAAACATATTTATATATCCTTTAAAGTTATATTTATTTTATATATTGTAAAATAATAAATAAAATATTATATATTTATAATATATTAAATTTGTATAATATTCAAGTATATATTTTAAGTTTTAATCTTTCATTTAAAAATCAATTTTTTAAATACGTTGTATTCAAAAACATATATTCCTATATATTTTTATTCGTAAAAATTAATACGAACACCCGTATATAATTTTACTTTAAAATATAAGTCATATCTTAATTGTATTTAATAAAGAGTATACTAATAAAATTAATATACTCTTTATTAAATACAAAAATATTTAAAATTAATTTCAGGCTATAGACAAAATAATATTAAAGTAAAATTTTTTTCATTTTTATATCCTATTTATAAGATACAAAAATTTTAATCACAATACGAGGCTTTGCCTTGGATTATGTAAAAGCTAGATTTCTAGAGGCTTTAACTCTTGTGCGAAGAAATCGACTTTTTTCTTACAGTATCTAAAAAAAATAAACTCGTTATTTTTTGAAGAGGTTGTAGACTTTGTCTACAACCTCAATTAATTTTTGTATATTTTTATAATAAAATATTTAGTCTTTATTTTAAATATTTGTATAATCGTGTGTATGTATTACATTATTTTCTTCTAAAAATTTTAAATATTCTTTAACTGTATATGTAGGTTTAAAATTATTTACTATTTCTTTCCCTTTTTTAGCATTATCATATAATAAATCTATTAATGTTAAAGCCATAGCTTTAGCAGAATTAATATATCCCATTTCTTCATCTACCATATTATAATCTTTTGTATGAAAATCTCCAGTTGCTCCCATTATATAAGGGTGTATACAAGGCATTATTTGAGATAAATCCCCCATATCCGTAGAGCCTCCCCCAGTATTTAAATCTATTATTTCGTCTTCTTTAATGTTTAAAAAGTTTATAAGATTATCTTTAAATAAAGCATTCATACTATCATCTGTCTCTAAAGATAAATACCCTATAAAATCTTCTATAACAACTTTACCACCAATAGCAAGTGCTGCTGCTTGTAAAGCTCTATTAAATTTTTTATTAGCATCTATCATAGCCTCTGCATTGTTGGCTCTTACCATAGCCTCCATAGTAACTTTATTAGGTACAACATTAACAGCATCTCCACCGTGGTTTATTATATAATGTACCCTTATTTTATCTTCATCTTTAAAAGTATCTCTAAGGGCATTTATGTTGTTAATGGCAAGATTAGCCATTGTGCCAGCATTTATACCTAAATGAGGTGCTCTTCCAGAGTGAGCAGATTTACCAATAAAAGTAATACCTTTTTCTATAAAACCATTAGATTTGCCTTTTATTATACATTTTTTATTTTCTTTTATACTTCCAAGATGAAACATCATAGACATATCCACATCATCAAAATATCCTTTATGTATAAGCTCTTGCTTACCTCCTACATAAGTTATCATTTTATTATCTTGTAAATATTTTCTATATTCAAGCTCTATACCTTCTTCTGCAGGTACAGCTATAAAATCTACCTTACCATCTAAATATTTAAAAACACCAGATTTTACCAATCCAATAGCACACCCAAGCATTCCAGCCATTTGAGCATTGTGTCCACAACAATGGATAGCCCCACCTTCTTTAGCATCTTTATGTTCAGGACAGGATAATGCATCTAGCTCTCCTAATATAGCAACTTTAGGTCCTTGTTTATCTTTATTAATAGATGCCCTACAACCAGTAACGGCAATATTTTCTTCTACATCAAGTCCTAAGTCTTTTAAAGTATTTATTGCTATATCAGTAGCTTTAAATTCTCTATAAGAAAGCTCTGGGTTATTATATATATATTTACCTATATTTATTATCTCATTTTTATTTTTATCTATTTCATCTATACACATTTTCTTTAAAGTATTAATATCCATTTTATAACCTCCAAGTACAAATATATTTATATAATATCACATAAATATACTAAAATCAATATCTTTTGTATATTTATTACTATTTTTGTATAATTATTACTATTTTATATTTTTATAAACGTACCATAGTTTTATTTAATTTGTATATTTTAAAAAATGGATTTTCAGTATATTTAACTAATTTTTCATCAATATTTTATTGTTGAACATTGGTATTGTAATTTTTGTTTAAAAATGTTATTATTTAATTATATTTTTTTACTTTTTTTATTTATTAGTAATAATTATCATAAAATATATTATAAATTATTATAATATATTTTCTTTAAGATTTTGGTTTTAGGAAGAGTTTTGTTATGAAAAAAATATAATAAAAAAATATCATTATTTTTATCAACTTTATTAATAACACAAGCCTTTTTAACAGGTTGTAATTCTAGTAGTACTGTAAGCAAAAATAGTGATTCTGTACCAGAAATATGAGATGATTGTAAAGTTAATAGTTTAATGAACCCAACTGGACTTCCAATAGTAGATAAAAAAGGCTATTATACTTTTTCTCTATTTGTAGATAATCATACTCCAGTTGAAGGACAAATATTATGGCAACCATTAGAAAATCAAACTAATGTTAAGGTTAATTTAAATCAATATCCATATGAAATAGCAAAAGAGAAATATGGGTTAGCTTTAAGCTCTGGAGATTATACAGATGCTATTGCAGGTTGGTGCTTAAGCCAAAATGATATATTAAAGTATGGAGCAAATATGGGTGTATTTATCCCTTTAGAAAAATATTTTGAAAAATATGCACCAAATATTATGAAAGTTTTAGAGCTACCTGGTGTTCGTGAAACTATGACTGCCCCTGACGGACATATATATTCTATACCTTTTGTTGAGGAACAACCAAAGGTTATCTATAACCCGTTTATAAATCAAAAATGGCTAGATAACTTAGGATTAGATGTTCCTGCTAATACAGAAGAATTTAGAGAAGTGCTTCGTGCATTTAAAGAAAAAGATGCAAACGGAAATGGAAATCCTAATGATGAAATTCCATTTTCTGCAGACCCTAATAATAGACGACTTGCTTATCTCTGTGGTTGGTTTGGTTTACCAATGGAAACAGATGGTTTTACTATAATAAATGGCGAGCTAGAGTTTGGATTTAATAAAGAAGAATATAAACAATTTATTGAATATATGGCTAGTTTAAATGCAGAAGGTTTACTTGACCCAGAATTTTTTACACAAGATTTATCCACTTGGAAAGCAAAAGGTGAGCAAGATTTATATGGTGTTTCTATGGCTTATGGTAGCCTAGACTTTAAAAAATATGCTCCTGACCAAGACCCTGAATTTGTCCCATTACCAGTATTATCTAGTCCACAATGTAATGACCCAAAATGGCTTGCAACATCAAATGGTATGCAAATATATAAAAATCAATTTGTAATTACAGATAAAGCAAAAAATCCAGAAATAATAGTTAGATATTGGGACAATGTATTTGAAACATATAATTCTTTTCAAGCACTAAACGGACCTTTTGATAAATTCTGTGAAAAAGTTGGAGAAAACCATTATAGGCCTTATGATACAACTAAACTACCACCAGAAGAACAAGAAAAATATTCACCTATGAATATATTCCCAAGACCATTACCTACATATATCCCATCAGATGTAAAAATTGACAGAGATATAGAGCTAAAAAGTTATAAATATGAAAAAAAATTGGCAGATAAACTATACGCCCCTTATTTATTAGGAAATGACGGCAATGGAAATTATACAGTTATCCCTCAATTTTGGGTACCAGAAGATAAAGTGGAAAAATTATCAGAATATTCTACTTCTATTACATCATATGTAAATCAAAAAACAGCTGCCTGGATTAGTGGGCAAGCAGATGTTAATTTAGAGTGGAATGAATATTGTAAGCAATTAGAAAAATTAGGTTTACAAGAGTATATAAACATAAAAAAAGAAGCAATAGGAAAAATACAGTAAAATTAAATACTATATTAATTATATAATAATAAGGTGTAGACTTAAAACCTACACCTTATTATTATATAATTAATATATTTTTTATCTATATATTACAGTTTACTTTTTTCCCCTTTTCACTAGACTCAAAAATATAATCTATTATTTCCATAGTTCTTAAACACTGTTCTGGCTTAACAATAAGCTCTTCCTTTTTGTTTAATACATTAACAATATTTAAATAAAAGCTAGCCCATTTAGGATTTACATCAGGAAGCTCAATCTCAGCTGTTGTTTCAACTGGTCTTGGAGCCATAGTTCTAGTAGGGCCTGCCTCTGTATAAACAATAACATCGTCCCATACCAATTCTTCATTATTGTTTAATTTAACTATTTTACCATTACAGTTCCAATCTTCAATAATAGCAGTACCATCTTCACAACACATATGCCATCTTGGTTGAGTTATAAAGCAATTTGTAGCAACTTCAACTAATACATTTACATTATTATCTAATTTCATCATTAATTTAAAATTATCGTCTACTTCCTTACAATGTATAGAAAATAAATTAGCATAAATTTCAATCACCTTATTTTGTGGAAAAAGGTCTAATATCTGGTCAATTAAATGTATACCCCAATCATAGAGCATACCTCCACCATTTTCTTTAACACCTCTCCAACCGTGTAAAGGTCCTCTAGAGCCTTGTACTCTAGTTTCTATATAATAAGGATTTACTAAAATTTTATCATCTAATATTTTTTTAATTATATTGTAATCTTTGTCCCATCTTCTATTTTGGTGTATAGAAAATAATTTTCCAGTTTCTTTTTGAACTTTAATAATTTCTTCTAACTCTTTTTTATTCATAGTTACTGGTTTTTCACAAATAACATTTTTTCCACCTTTAAGGCATTTAATAGCTATATCTTTGTGAAAATTGTTAGGTGTAGCTATAGTAACAATGTCTACTTCTTTATCTTCTAACACTTCTTCTAAACTATTATATGCTTTTATACCATTTTGTCTAGCTTTTTCTAGCATTTCTTCTCTAATATCATAAGCACCTATAACCTCTATGCTAGGTATATGCGCCTTAATATTTTCATAATGCCAAAATCCTATTCCGCCATAACCAACTATAACTGCTTTATACATTATAAAATTTCCTCCTTTACTTTAAGCCCACCACATTTCTCCAGTTCCTTCAAATGTTATAACTTCTTTTAAAAATTCTACTGCCTTTGTTAACCCTTCATTTTGACTCATTAAGCTATCTTCGTGTTCTATACTAATAGCATAGTCATATCCCACTAGTCTTAAATTAGAAATAATATCTTTCCATTTAGAATAGTCATTTCCATAGCCAACGCTTCTAAACACCCAAGAGCGATTAATAACATCTCCATAATGTTGTGTATCTAAAACTCCATTTTTAGCAGTGTTGTAAATATCTATTTTGGTATCTTTTGCGTGGAAATGAAATATTGCATCTTTAAGCTCTCTTATAACAGCTACAGGGTCCATACCTTGCCATATCAAATGGCTTGGGTCTAAATTTGCACCTATTTCTTCCCCTACTGCCTGTCTTAATTTTAATAAGGAATGTGTGTTATATACACTAAATCCAGGGTGTAATTCTAATCCTATTTTATTTACATTATGTGCTTTAGCAAATGCTACTAAGTTTTTCCAATATGGTATTAAAACTTCGTTCCATTGATATTCTAAAATAGCTAAGTAATCTTCTGGCCAAGGGCAAGTTACCCAGTTAGGATATTTTGCACCATCGTAATCTCCAGGACAACCAGAAAAAGTATTTATTTGGTTTATTCCTAGCTTTTCTGCAAGTAAAATACAATTTCTTATATCCTTATCAAAAGCATCTGCTATGTCTTTTTGTGGGTGTACAGGATTTCCGTGACAACTTAAAGCACTTATTTCTAAATTATATTTTTTTATTGCATTTTTAAAATCTTCTAAAGCTTTATCATCATTTAACAATATTTCTGGGTCTGCGTGAGATTTTCCAGGGTATCCACCACAACCTATTTCCACCATTTGTATACCTTTTTTAGAAAAATATTCTAAAGCCTCCTCTAAAGGTTTATCTCCTAACAAGCAAGTAAAAACACCTAGTTTCATTATTACCCCTCCTAAATTATTTTAAATTTTCTTTTATATACTTAACACTTCTTTTAACATCTTCCAATCCATTTGGTAAAGGCATATCATTTTCCACTATTGCCCATTCTATCCCTAGTTGTTTTGCTTTTTCAAAAATATCTTTTATGGGTGCATTTCCTTCTCCCAATGCCTTAGTATCTCTATTAATACCATCTTTTAAATGTATTAATTTCATATTTTTATTATTTTGCATATATTCTAAAACATTTATATTTGCACAATATACCCAAAATGTATCTAGCTCCAATTTTAATTTATTATCTAATTTTTCTAATAAAATATCTAGTGCATATTTATTATCAAATTTAATAAATTCGTGGTCGTGATTATGATAAAATAACTCCATACCATTTTGGTTATATTTATCAACAATAGCTTTTAAGCCACTTATAATTTTATCTAAGTCTTCTTTTGTTTTTATATCATAGTAAGGGCAAACAATATTTTTATTACCTATTATTTTATTATAGTTTATAACTTCATCTGCTTTATCCACTATATGCTCATAGGGTGTATGACTAGCTACTGCCTTTAAATTAAGTCTGTCTAAATTACTTTTCATAACGTGTGCATCTATATTGTAAAATCCTGCAAATTCTACACCTTCAAATCCTAGATTAGCCACTTCTTCTAAAGTTTTAACAAAATCTTTTTGTAATTCTTCTCGTATAGTATATAATTGTAATGCCAATTTAACCATAAAATATGCACCTCTTTTTTAATTATAACATAAATTTTTTTATATATCTTATAGTATATTCTATTCCTTTTCTTCCAAGCTCTCCTTGCCATAATGGAGAATGTGGCTCTATACTAAGTACCCCATCATACCCACCAGAATATAACATACCAATAAATGAGCTCCAATCTGTTTGGTCTAAGCCTGCTGGAGGGTCATCATATCTTTGCCCATCTACTACTAAAACACCTTTAATGTGTACGTGAGCAAATCTATTACACCATTTTTTAGTTTCTGATAAATAATCCCCTCCATCATAAATACAATGAGATGTATCATATTTTATATATAAATCTTTTAAATAACCGTGTATTAAATTCCAAGCTGGGTCAGAATGTACAAAATTATTCCATCTACAATTGTATGTAGCTATTTTTATATTTTTAGGCTTTGCATATTCTATTAATTTTTCAAAATATTTTATAGCAAAAGTTACATTTTCATAATAGGAAAATTCTTCTACATAGTTACAACCAGTAACATATACAGGTGCATCAAGTTTTTGGCAAGCATCTATAAGTTTATATTCTATGCTAAGCTCTTCATCGTTTAATTCTCCTGTTTTTAAAATTCTATCGCTACCCCATCTACCAACAGATGAAATTTTTATATTATATTTCTCTGATAGTTCTTTTGTTTTTTCAACATTTTCTAAAAACTCTTTATCTCTATCATTTACGCATATTTCTAAATATTCTAATCCTTTGTCCGATACATCTTTAAAATGTTCTTCATATATCCAATTAATAATTCCTAGTTTCATTTTATTCACCTCTAAAATTATGTATTATTCATTAAAAAATATTGGTTTTCCTATTTCTGCCGATTTATAAATAGCTTCTAATATTTGTGTAACTACCATAGCCTCTTCTGGCTTAACAATAACTTCTTTATCATTAATAATAGCATCTATCCATAGCCTTGCCTCTTTGTCTGCTTCTGTTTCTGCTACTCCATCAAAAAAAGCAACTCCCCCAGCAGTTAAATCTGGTTTTTCAACATATTGTTTATTATATTTAACTCCATTTATTCTAAGGCCATCTTTCATATCTGCCCCAGCTTTAGTACCACATAGACTAGTTTTTGCCTCATTTACATCAAGGCTATTTAATGCCCAGCTAGATTCTAAAACTATTGTAGCACCGTCTTCCATAATTATAAAGCCAAAAGCAGAATCTTCTACTGTATATTCTTCTGGGTTCCAATCTCCCCAAGTATTAGCTGTTTCTGTTTGGTTACCTAACTTTTTATAAACACTACCTACAACCATTTTAGGCTTATAGTTATTCATCATCCAAAGTGTTAAATCTAAGGCGTGAGTACCAATATCTATTAATGGGCCTCCTCCTTGTTCTTCTTCATTTAAAAATACGCCCCAAGTAGGGACTGCTCTTCTTCTAATAGCGTGAGCTTTTGCATAATAAATTTCGCCAAGCTCATCATTTTCACAAGCCCTTTTTAAATATGTGCTATCATCTCTATATCTATTTTGATATCCTATTGTAAGCTTTTTACCTGTTCTTTTAGCTGCTTCTATCATTTCCATAGCTTCTTTAGTAGTTTTTGCCATAGGTTTTTCACACATAACGTGCTTTCCAGATTCTAAAGAGTCTATTGTAATAAAGCTATGAGAACGGTTAGGTGTACAAACGTGTACAATCTCTATTTGCTCATCTTTTAAAAGCTCCTTATAATCTGTATAAACTTTAGCACCTTCTACTCCGTATTCTTTAGCAGCTTTTTCTGCTTTTTCTAAAATAATATCACAAAAAGCAACTAACTCTACATTTTTTAATTTCTTTAATGAAGGCATATGCTTACCATTAGCAATTCCACCACAACCAATAATACCTACTTTCACTACTCTTTCCATTTTAAACATCTCCTTTATTTATTATTTATTTAATCTTGTAGAGTTCCTTACTACAAGGTTATGTTCTAATGTTATAAATTTATTACTAACACTATTATCATTTATTTTTTCTAAAATAGCTTTCATAGCCAACTGACCCATTTTAAACCTCGGTTGAGATATGGTAGTTATGTCTGGTTCATATAATTTGGAAATAATTGTGTCATCAAAGCCTATCACATCTATGTCCTTACCTACTATTTTCCCTTGTTTTTTTATAGCCTTTATAGCTCCAATTGCCATACTATCAGATACTGCAAATATAGCTGTTGGCGGCTTTTCCCTTTTTAATAATTTTTCTGTTATTTCCATAGCAACTTTATATGTATAATCTGTTTTTATTATGTTACTTTCATTTATTTTTATCTTATGTTTTTGTAAAGCTTCTCTATATCCTTTTTCTCTATATATAGCAGATGTGTATGTTTTTTGGCTTGTTAATATAGCTATATTTTTATGCCCCAACCCTATTAAATAACTAGTTGCATCAAATCCTGCTTTTTTGTTATCTATAGTTATTATAGTAGTTTCTGTATCTTCCAAGTATTCACTACATTGTATTATAGGATAATGCTTTGCTATATTATTTAGCTTGCTTTTAGATATTTGTGAAGCAAACAAAATAATTCCATCAACTCTTTTTGTTTTTAACATTTCTATATAGGCTTCTTCTCTTTTTTTATCTAGCTCTGTAATAGATATCATAAGGTTGTAGCCTTCTTTTTCTACAATGCTATTTATCCCTTTTATTATTGTAGAATAAAACTGATTAGATATAGTTGGCAATAAAACAAGTACACATTTTGTGTTAGAACGCCTTAAATTTCTTGCAAGTAAATTTGGTGTATAATTCAGTTCTTTAACAGCTTGTAACACTTTTTCTTTTGTTTGTTGTTTCACATTATTTTCATTATTCAAAACTCTAGACACAGTAGCAACAGAAACTTTTGCAAGATTTGCAACGTCTTTTATAGTGCTCATTTTATCACTCCTAAAATTTTAAATACAAATGTAAACCATTACATTTTATAAATTATTATACACATTTATTTTATTTTTTCAATAGTAATAATACATTAATTTTATTATATTTTTTTGTTTATTA
>NZ_CAUWHO010000047.1:0-15932 GCF_963558545.1 uncultured Tyzzerella sp.
ACTATACCAGGACAAAAAGTTAGAGCTTTTGTAAAAAAGAAAAAACAAAAATATGAAGGACGTTTATTAGAAATAATAGAAAAGGCTAATTATGAAATAGAGCCAGATTGTCATTGTTTTGGTATATGTGGTGGTTGTACATATCAAAATATTTCTTATGATAAAGAAATAGATATTAAAAAAAATAATGTTCTTAAGATACTAAAAGATGAGGGTATAGAAAATTTTGAATTTTTAGGTATTAATAAAAGTCCAGATATAAACTGTTATAGAAATAAAATGGAATTCTCTTTTGGAGATACTGGCATAGATGGAGAGCTATCTTTAGGTATGAGAAGGAGAAATAGTTACTATGAAGTTGTAAATGCATCTGATTGTAAAATAATTTCTGAAGATATAAGAAAAATTTTAAAATGTGTTTTAGATTATTTAAAAAACACTAATGAAACATTTTATCATAGAATGAAAAAAACGGGAAGTCTTAGGCATTTGTTAGTAAGACAAGCATTTTTTACAAAAGAAATTATAATAGGACTTGTTACATCTAGCCAGTTTAATAGTGATTTAGAAAAATTAAAAGACAATATATTAAACCTTGATATAGAAGGTGAGATAAAAGGCTTTTTGCATATTATAAATGATAGCATAGCAGATGTTGTTAAGGCTGATAAAATAAATGTTGTATACGGTAAAGATTATTTCTATGAAAAATTATTAGGTCTTGATTTTAAAATATCTTTATTTTCATTTTTTCAAACAAACTCAGCAGGCGCCGAAAAACTATATAACATTATAAAAAGATTTGTAGGGGAAGTAAATAACCAGATAGTTTTTGATTTATATTGTGGAACAGGAACTATAGCTCAAATAGTGGCTAAAGAAGCAAAAAAAGTTATAGGTATAGAGCTAGTAGAAGAGGCCGTAGAAGCGGCTATAATAAATGCAAGGCTTAATAGTATAGATAATTGTGAGTTTATAGCAGGCGATGTTTATAAAATAATAGAAGAACTAAACGAAAAACCAGATTTAATAATTTTAGACCCACCAAGAGAGGGAATAAACCCTAAAGCTATAAGAAAAATAGTAAACTTTAATACAGATAGGATAATTTATATTTCTTGTAAGGCTTCTTCTTTGGCAAAAGATTTAAAATTATTTATAGAAAGTGGTTATACAGTAGATAAAGTAGAAATAATGGATATGTTTCCTAGGACTTATCACGTTGAGACGGTCGTTTTGATGTCTAAAGTGAACCCTAACAAGTAAATACGAGCTTGAAAATAGAGGCTTTTCGAGGTGCAATCGTTAATGAGTTCGATTAGCATCTGAAAAAGCCTCTATTTTTACAATAAGTTTTAATTTGTGGGAACTGGTCAATATAGTAGAGTTGACACCACAAGATTATTATTCATAAAATTGAACCCTTTTCCAGCAGGTAGGGTTCATCTGTAACTAATAAGAACTAGGAGGGATTGTAATGGAAGAATTGGTGCTATCGTCATATATAAAAATTATGCAAGAAAGCTTTTCAAAAAATAATAAGCAAGAGTCCGCAGCTAGGTTTCTTCTTAATTCCATTTTGTCTCAAGAAGCAGTATGGTGTGGTACTGATTTCAGTTCAAAGAAAATTAGCAATATTGTAAATCGCAAGGATCCGGTACCAGAGGATATTGTTATTGCATCTACTAAAGAAGATGTAATTATTTCAGTTCACGCATACTTTTCAGAATATGTTATGAAGGAAATAAATCCACATCTTAGATTAGATGTTTTGGATAAGATAGCACAACTGGTACAGCGAGACAGTGTTATATCTACAATGAAAAAGGAAGAACTGCTCTCTTTATTTGGTTCCGAAGAATACGATGTTTTTTTGGCCGATGTATTTTTGTATGTAATAGGTAGAAATAATAAAATATCAAAAGAGCCGGATAATAGAAATGAAAAGCGACTTTTATACAGGAGTTCTTTGATTTCAGATAAAAAGGGAGTAATGTTTCTTAATGATACAAACATAAAAAGCTTTTCTGAAGCTGAAGATACGAGAAGTAATGACATCTACCGTTTGGAGGCCTATTTCTCTTTTGACTCACAATATGATGATGACGGAAGACGTATCATTTGTGCTCAAGCTATTATCGGGAATGTTAATATTATAGGTACTACTTCGTCAGAGAATTGGTTATCGCGTAGCTATATGAATAATGTGACAAAAGTAAACAGTATTTTTTGTACAACGGTTTTCAAGGTGTTAGAAGTGACTTCTAATAATTGTAGAGTTCAGTATCTAGCTATAGGAGATGAGATTTGATGGGAAAAGCAGAAAACAAAGAACAAGCATTTATGTTAGGTGTTTTTACCGGTGAATTACTAATGTCAAAAGGAGCTATTCAGCCCGATTTTCAACTAGATAATATAGGAATAAGAAACGGAATGCCTTGTCTTTTAGATTATGCAGACATCGTATTTGTTAATCTTCCAGCTGATTTATCTAAGGATATTATTAAGGCCATAAAAGAGTCACTTTTTTCGCTGACGGATAATTATGAAGTCTCTTTTAAACATAATAGTCATGTAAGAGTCGGATTTATTTTCAGAACAGGTATGTTAGGACATATAATCTATGAAAGTGCGCGAAATAATGGATATTCAAGCTTCACATTTGTGGAAAAAGGCTTGAAGCGTAAAGAGCATAGTTTAGCGAGAATAACTAAATGGTCAGATGTAAAATCTGTTATCGGCGATTGGAAAGAAATACCATTAGATTTGTTTGGCACAGAAAAATTAAATTGTTTAGATAATAAAAAACATGTGCCTACCTACGATGTCAATGATTATTACTTAAAGAACACTATTCATATTTTGGCTCTTGCAGATAAGTCAATTATGAGTGAAAATAGCAAAGCAAACAAAATATATTTAGATGCATCGTTGACAGCACTTCAATTTGGTTTACCATATACAGCGTATGGATTTGCAAAAAAGTGTAAAGCGTTAACTAATAATATCCAAGTGGTCCAGCTTTGTGATATGGTATTCGAAAAAACTCAAGAATATATAGAAGAATATAAAGATGTTGTGGATAGGCATGTTGACCGAGAAGCTTTTGAGCTTATGTGGATATTAGAAGATTTAGATATCAGTATTACAAAATAGATAAGGTAGTGGCGGAGAATTACAGTCCAGATTCTCCGCCACTGCTATTTTAGCGATAATTCTTTTCGTAAATTTCCTTAGCAAGCTTCTGAGTCTTTTCAATAAATGCGTATGCTTGAGATTTACCTCTATTGAGGTCTACCATTTCAATGATTTCTTTTTTTGAAAATCCATCAGCTAGAAGTTTGATAATTTTTGCGCTGGTAGCGTCATGTTTCGCTACGTCTGCAATGAGGTCTGTGAGCATAGATAATGCAGCGGCAGTATCTTCGTACTCGGTGTTCCCTGTAGGATCCCATCCTGCAGAACTTTCATTAGTTTGGTCTTCTATGAATTTATCCAAGGAAATAAAGCGTGAAGTAATATTGTTTGGATTATCTTTGTCAGCACATGTTTTGCAGTCGTTACATTTTGGACAGCGGATAAGTTCACCCTTTTGATTCACGATTAGACATCTTTTTTTACGAGTGCTTTCTAGATATTCATTTACGTCTTCCCAGAAAGCATCGATTGCAATTGCAGCCTGTTTTTCTGGAACTGCAACAAAGCCTACGAGAACCTTTCTTCCGCCAAGGTGCCAGGTTTCAAGATTGTCTGTATTTAGAAATTCACCTGGTTTAATCAGCTTATCTTTGATGGCTTGTTTGTTCCATTTGATTATTTCATGTGCGTGGATTAGTACAAGAACCTCGCCTTCACGTGGGTTAATATTGTTGTAGCTTTTTTTGTTTTTGTAGTTTGGCATATGATTTCCTCTATTGATTGACGGGAGGAAATCCTGTATGCGCAGTATTCTGAATATAGTTGGCCAGTGCCATAGTGAGATTCCTCCTATAGGTTGGCCAGCTTGTCCTATTCAGCTGGTTTGGTATTAATTTGTGTCATCTGGTCCGGATAGGACCACTCTTGATCAGGGAGTGCCATTCCAGATGAGAGGCAGTTTTTGTCTTGCTCCGGACAACGTAAACGAAAGAAAATTTAAGCGATTGCGTAAAAAAGCATCTGAAGGGATATAAATTTATGCAAAAACCTGATATAATATATAGGTCATCCTGTGGTACAGGTGCTTTTCTTTCGAACGCACTTTAATTATAAATTGGTTGTGAGAGAATGTATTTGCCACCGTTTTGCCACTGTTTTGCCAACATTTTTCCGATGCTGAAAGGAGAACGCCAAGTGAATGAACTGATATTATCAACATACATCCAAATCATGCAGGGTGGGTTGGTAGAACATTATAAGCAAGAAAGCGCAGGTAGATTTTTCTTGAGGCTGTTAGCTTACAGCCGGAGGCGAATTGCACAACAGATTTAAGCTCAAAAAAAATAAGCCGTCTCGTAAGCAGGAAGAATCCTGTACCAGACGACATAAAACAGGCTTCATTAAAGCCTAAAATTATTGATGGTGTGTATAAATACTTTTCTAAACTAGTTATGGCTGATTTGAATCAGAACCTAAAGTACGATGTTTTTGAAAACCTTTGTAAGGTTATCGAACAGGATATCCAGGTAGCGAAATTAAAGAAAAGTGAATTTATAGGATTACATACAAATGGCCAATATGACAAATTTATAGCAAACATCTTTCTGTATGTGCTAAGCCGCGATAATAAAAAGATAACCACAGGTGTGGAATATCAGGATATTCTTTTCTTAGAAGAGGTTAATTATGAATGTCCGCTTACTCACGAGAAGTTGGTAGAACATGTGAAAAATGTTCCGATACGAAGATTTACAATAACACAGATTTTTCCTGATGATTTAACAAGTGACGAGATTATCGAATTTGAAAAAGTGTGTGCGTGACCAGCTGATTATGATTCTACTGAAAATTTAATAGCATTAAGCGAAAAAGCTTCGGAGGCATATTTACTTAATCCTACAGTTGACGAATTTAAGCAATTGTTAGAAGCTAAAAAGTTTTTATCTACTAAGTATAATGCTAGAAAAGCTATAGACAGAATGGAATTGGAAGATGATATTAGAATTGCTTTAGCTGCGCTTATGGATAGTGAACGTTCTGGAGAATTAGTGGAACTGGAATACGAAGCATTGCGAATTGATGAGAAAATCAAAGATAATCCGCTGTTAAAGAATGAAATTCAGTATCTTGTTTTACAATATTATCGCTTTATTGAAAAAACATTTAATGATAGTGAAGCTGATTTTGATACTATTGCAGCTCAAGTTAAAGTTAGTTCGTTGAAATTGGAACGTTCCGGCATGTCAAAAGAAGATGTCGTAGAAAGTTTAGCAGAATGGATACATAAAAAGAGTAAATTAGGTGATAGAGGAAAAACTGCATGTAGAATAGTAGTGGCTTTCTTCATCCAGAATTGTGAGGTGTTCAGTCGTGAAATTTCCAAGTAAAGTAACACCGTATAAAGAAAGTATAATAGCAAAGTTTCCTTTAATCCTGACACATCTTGAAAAAGTAGATATGGATCCAGCGCTATTATATAAGAAGGTAAAGAATAAGGTAGATGATATTCGAGAATATATGGAAATATTAGATTGTCTTTATGCACTTAATAAGATTGAACTTAAGGAGGAGGTACTCCATTATGTTGATTGAAATACAATGTGACAAGTTTGTTTCTAATGGACAAATGCGCCCACCAATAAAATTTCATCCGGGACTTAATGCAATTTTAGGTGATGAGGATAGGTCTAATTCTATAGGAAAATCTACATTATTAATGATATTAGATTTTGTATTTGGTGGCGATGATTATATTAAGAAATGTGCAGATGTGCAGGAAAATGTCCTAGAGCATACGATAAATTTTACTTTTGAATTTAAAAACAAAAAATATTGTTTTGCAAGAAACACCGTCGATTATATGCACGTTAGTAAGTGTGATTCCAATTACGAGCCATTGGAAGGAGTGGAAAAGTTACATATAGATGAATACCGAGATTTTCTTGCAGAAAAATATGAAGTAAATACAGAAGGTCTTTCTTGGCGTGGTGCAATGTCAAAATTTATCAGAGTGTATAAACGAGAGACCATGGATGAGGAACGCCCGCTTCAAGCAGCTAAGGCGGAACAAATTAAAGATGCCATTAAGAAATACATGCAGCAGTTCGGTAAATATGCGATTGTTGAAGCACAAATAAAACAAGCTGCTGATGCTGAAGATGAAAAAGAGGCGTTTAGAAAATCACAACTTTACAATCATATACGTGGGGCAAAAAATCAGAAGGAATATGATGAGAATGAGAAAAAGATAGTAGAGCTTGTACAAAGAGAAAAAGAATTGGCTGAAAATAGTAGCCAAGGGCTTCTTGATCTTGATAGTGTTCAGGCGCAAAGAATTAGTGAATTAAACGATCTTCTTATCAGTTATCGTAGGCAGAGAGTTAAAGTACAGACTCAATTGAATTCTATACGTCGTGAAATGATTGAAGGTAAAAAGACATTTAAGAAAACTTTCTCTGATTTAGAAAAATACTTTCCGGAGTCTGAGTTTAAAGCTTTGGAAGAAGTTGAAAAATTTAATCAAAGTCTTGCCAAGGTGCTTACTGCAGAATTCAAAGAAACAGAAAAAGACTTGGCCACTGCCTATATCCTATTGGGAAATGAAATTGTAAAAATCAAAGAGCAGATAGCAGAAATTAAAAGCATACCAAATGTTACACAGGCAGTGCTTAAAGAATATGCAAGAATTACAAGTGAATTGTTTAATGTGCAAGAAGCTAATAAAAACTTTAAGACATTAGAACGTCTGAAAAGTTTAGCTCAGGAATATGCACAAATGCGAGATGAAGTTATAGAGAGACAGCTGTCGGATATTCAAACACAAGTAAATTCTAAAATGCGTGAAATCAGTGCTCGTATTTTGAATAATACAACGCAACGTTCTCCGGAACTGAAATTGGAGAAACTAGGTAAATACAGCTTTAGCATAAGAGATGACGGTGGAAGTGGTGCTCAATTTAGAGGTTTGATAACATTTGACCTTGCAAATATGGAAATTTCTGATATTCCGTTTATAGTGCATGACTCTGACTTATTGGATCCTATTGAAAAACCGGCATTGACAGAAATTATAAAAGAGTACAATGCAGTAGGTAGCCGCGGTAAGCAAGCGTTTGTGTCATTCCGTTCATTAGATTTTTATGCAGAAGAAGCACAACCGATAATATCTGGATGTAAAATAATTGAATTATCATCCGGAGGAAATGAATTGTTTGGTAGGGATTGGAACAAAGAACCTATAAAAGAAAGTAATTAAGGTGGATATATGAAAAAAGAAATAAAAGAATTAGATTCTCAGTTTAGTTACAATCGATTATGGAAGCTTCTGATAGACAGAGGGATTAAGAAACAAGAATTACAGAATATGAGTAATGTTAGCGCAGCTTCTATTGCAAAAATGGGAAGATGTGAAAACGTTACTACTGATGTTCTCTTGCGAATTTGTGAAGCTCTGGATTGTCAGCTAGAAGATATCGTTGAACGAATAGAAAAGAAATAAAGTAATTAAGTTAAATATTGGAGGAACAATGGATAATAATTTTTGCGTTGGTTGTCCTGGAATACAGCAACCTTTATGTGCTGTGAAAGATATATATAATGGAATCACCTTAAATGAGGTTATTTCAAAAGCGAAAAAATCTGCTTCAAAATATTTAGTTTGTCATAAAAATGCCATTAAAATAGAAAATGGCGCCATGGTTATCACTGAAAAATGTGATTCTTGTGGATTGTGCAAAATTTCATGCAGCAATCAGCTAGAAAAGGAATATGATAAGAAAATTGAGAAGCCTATTTTTGCAGAATTGGGAAAATTAAATATCTTTCTGAGTAATATTTTCAGTGATGCCTTGGTTGCTACGGAAGTTAAAACGGAAGGCAATTTTAGACAAAAACGAATTGATGCGGTTATAGGCAAAGAAAATTCGGTGATATTAATTAAAGTTCTTGCAAACGTTGACAAGTATAATTTCTATCATAGATCTTATGAAGAAGTTATGAAGGAATATAAGAACAAATATCCAGAACTCGGTATTAATATTGTTTTTATTGTTCCTGAGTCAAAGATAAAAAAAGCACGACAGTTAGAATATGATGTTATATGTATTGATGAAATAAAATCAATTGTTTAATTTGGAGGGTAAAATTATGTCAATGCTGTTAAATAGAAAATATGGTAGTAGACTTGAGTGTTTGTATTACATATTGAAATCTAGATATGATAAATATGGAAAAACGACCGCATTTACATTAGCTGATTTGAAATATGATGATGACGATGAATATAACGTTCATAATTATTGTAAATTACTAACCGATTGTGTGGGTATTGAGTGTTGTCCTTTTTTGGTAAATCCGCTGAACAACTCAAAATGCTATGCGACACAATCCGTAGACAGTGATTCTACGAAATCCAAGGCTGTGAGTGATATTGGTGGTTCATTAGAAGCGTTGGGCTTTATTTTAAGAAGTGGTAGGAAATTCAAAATAAGTGATGCCGGTGAGAAATGGGCAAAAACAGACTTCTATTCAAAAGAGTGGGAGGAGGTTGCTTTGAAAGGCGTATTATCCTATGGTGTTGTGCAAGGTTTTTTAAATAAACTTAGAAGCGAAGAGGATACTTTTTCATATTCGGGCATTTACTTAAGTTTTCCTAAGACTGATGAAATTGTAGAATATACTGATAATAACGGAGATGTTAAGTACATTAATATTTCTACCGATAGTCAAAGAGACAGCAATACAAGAACCATGTCCAGAATTATTGGATGGTGTGTTGCTGTATGATTATTAGAACCACAAACCAATGAAATTGATTATTCAACCAATATAGCTCATTTAAGATACAGGGACTTCTTAAATAAAGGAAAGCTTACAGTAAGGAATTATAAAAAAACTGCGCTATGTAAAGAGGTTTTCGATGAGAAAAAATATATTGCTAATCCGCTTTCTTATAATACTGCAGAGGTGCCAATGACACATGCACTTGCAGGTACAGAGCAGAGTGGGCTGTTGGTACCGTAAATGTAACCAGCAAGCGAACCTGGGAATGCAGTGAGAAAAATGCGCTTGCAATCCTTCGTCAGACACAGGTCATTCATGGTGGGGACCTTGTCTTTGACTGCGCCAATCGTCTGGTGCATTTGCTTACCTTTAGTGGAAATGATAACGGTGTTTTATTCTGCTATCGAAAAAATATGAAGACCATTCAAAGAGTGGTAGATACCAGAAGCCTTGTTACAAGGCTATATGCCTACGGTAAGGATGGCATGACCTTTGCCTCTATCAATGGCGGCAAGGATTATGTGCAGGATACCTCATACACCGATGAAATCCGTATCGCAACACTGGATTGTTCGAACTTCACCAATCCTTATCATATGCTGGAATATACACAAGGGAAATTAGAAGAGTATGCACATCCACGTATTTCTTATGTGCTTTCTGCAATGGACCTTTCTGTATTGACAGGCTATGAGCATGAAGCCTTGGCCCTGGGTGATATTGTAACGGTAGATGATAAAGACTTGAACCTATCTGTAAAAAAACGTGTGGTGCGCAGGCAGTATAATTTGCAGCAGCCTTGGAATACGGTGCTAGAGCTTTCGACCACACTTCGAGAGCTGGGTGATTCTTCCGCGCAATGGGACAAAGCTGCTGATGTACTGGCCTCCACAGATATTATCGATAGACAAGAAGTGAAGGACCTTGTTCCCTTCAATCATCTTCGTAATTCCAGAGGCGATAGTGGACTTTCTTATTGGGTGAACTCTGGATTTGAAGTGGATGCGACAACGGGAGTTTCCGGTACCGCTTCTTTTAAGGCCGAGGGTGAGTCAGGAATGACGAAAAGTCTCATGCAAACAGTCTACCCGGCCAACAGAAGCAGCTATACCTTTTCTGCACAGATTGCATCGGAAAACCTGGAAAAGGGCGACGCCGGACAGGTTGGTATCGAGGTGGTCTTTGAATATGAGGATGGAACAACGGAAACAAGATTTATTGATTTGTTTTAAGGAGGCGTTATGGCATATTTTACACAGACAGCGCATGACCTCTCTCCCAAACGCTATGGCAGATTGAAGTCCATTACAGTAAGAGTCTGCGTGACCGATTGCACCGGCACCGTATATATCACCGATATGCTATTGCAAGGCGGCTCGATTGCTACGGGCTGGGTTGGTCATGTAAGTGAAATACTGTGGACACTGGATGGGTAGGTGTTGTGATGGCTGAATTTACAAGATTTGCAGAGAACATTAAGGTCAAAGAGGATTTACGTGTGGTTAGCGTTATGGTGCAGCCTGTCATCAGTGATTGCACCGGCAGAATTTGGATTACGGATCTTATGCTGCAGGAGGGTGATAGGTTAACCGGCTATGTGATCAATACAGAAACGTTGCTTCAAAAGTATCGTGAAGATGATGTGATTGTGGCGCCAAGGTTTTATAACGGGATTGTTCGTTCCAGCGGAACTGTCGTTGTGTTTAATCTTGGTAGCACAACTGCCGGACTGGATATCGAAGTAGAGCCAATTCAGGATATGGCAGCTGGCAGCATTGTTCTTTTCCAAGGTGCCGGCTCTCACAAAGCAGTTTTTCTTGATGAGGCAAATGCAGGTGACCTATTTTCCCTGCGCGCTTCTACAAGAGAGTGCTTGAAAAATGGTGCTGCTACAAATAAAGATGGCTTTTATCAGTATTCTGCCGCGGGTGATAGCAAACATCCGATTACACTGGAAAAAGGAAAATCGGCTAAGTTATATGTAGAATTTCAAGAAATGCAGGATGGAGGTGATGTGCTTTGAGAGATTATTTGGAAGGTAAACGCTGTATGGTGTGGTCCTTTATGGGAAATACCAGAATGTATCAAGCTCTTCGAGATTATGGTGACAGATTGGACACTGTTGGTATTTTTACTTTTGAGGTGGATGCAACAGGTACCATATCAGAAACCAGCACCAGCATATCCACCATGCTGACTTATATTAATAAATGGCCTCATATCAAATGGATGCTTACTGTTATGAATCATGGTACAGCATCCATTTTTACTGCGCTTCGAAATAACACAGACGGTGCAAAGGATAAGTTTCTAACTGAGCTTGTACGCATTATGGAGAAGTATCCTTGGTGCGCTGGAGTAGATATTGACCTTGAACGCGGCGGTGAATATGAAAACCGAGAAGCAGCAAATGCACTTTTTCGAGATATTTATAATGCAGTAAAGGCCTATGATTCCACAAAGCTTGTGAATGTCTGTCTTCCGGGTATGAACTCCGTCAACGGTTCTGTTGGTGGAGAGAACTGGTGCGTATATGAAGATATTGATAAGTACTGTGATACCGCTGCGATTATGAGTTACGGTATGGCTTGGGCCGGTTCAGCTCCGGGCACTGGCTGGAGGGCATTTACGATTATGCTTCTTCTGTGATGGATCCAAAGAAGATATTCTTAGGACTTCCTGGTTACAGTTGGAACTGGCAGATTTATGATACGCCTGAAAATCTCGTTAAGACCTATCGAGGAACTTCCAATACCTATTATGCTGCAAAGCTGTGGATGACGGGAGTCTATAACTTTACTGACGATACAGCGCCGTAGCCTTTGATTCCAATTCTGGCTTATTGGGATGATTACGACAAGGTGCCTTGGGCCCTGCCGCAAGTCTATGATTTCATAGAGGGACAAGACGCGGTTTACAAAGAATATCCGCTTATGGGTGAAGTATATAACCGCAGAAGGTATCTTACTGCCTATGCAAAGCAGCAGGATACGGAGTTTGGAGATATCCTCATTGATCGTGGCGGCGGTGAGTTGGATGACTATTCAGGCATTGTATCCGTTTCTGATTATATGATTACTCTTGGTGATAAGGGCTCTGCTTCTTATGAATTTACCATTGATGAAGCAGGTACTTATGATGTTGTGGTAAGGATATGCTTTCCTTTCTGGGATAAAAACAGTGTAGCCGTATCTGTAGATGGAGTATCAAAGACGTTTTCAGAGGACAGGCTATGGTGGCCTTATTGGAGAACCACTTGCTGGTTTCCTTTAGTATCAGGCCATTACTTTTCTACGGGTACACATACATTGACAGTAGACGTTGGTGTTAATGGTGTGCAGTTTTATGGGTTTCGCGTTTGCGGCGATTTTTCAGAAAAGCCGACCGCCGGCACTGCGCAGTTTACCTTATCCCCTCGTCAATTTGTGGACGTGGACGGGAAGCTGTATCAGCCAGACAAGGGCTTCAAGCTGACCTGCGAAATGCTAAGAAGAAAACCAGACTCAGCGCTCATTTGGTATGAGGATTTCAGAGACGACACCATCTTGCTAGAAAGCTACTGGACCACACTTTCCGGTGAATGGGATGTATGGCAGGAGTCGCTTGCTTATGGTGATACCAGCAGACCATATTCCCAGCTTGAAGGTGAAGGAGAGCTTGCCTGGTTATACAGTGGTTTTGATGACATTCATATTCGTGCAAGGCTGGCGTTTCCTTCGGACGGTGGTGGAAGGGCCGGAGTTTTCTGAGGCAGTTTATTTTGCTGCTTAAATTATGACTCGCAGCGCGTTGAGTTATATAACGATTCTACACTCCTTGGTAGTTATTCCACCAGCTTTTCAAAGACCAGCAACGCTGACCTTCGTACCAATCCAAATATGTACACCGTAGAGATGCGTATCAGAGGAAACAAGGTGCGTGTGTATTCCAGCAATTCTTATAAGCTGCGCTTTACTGCAACGGTCAGTGGCATTAGCGGAGGCTATGATGGTTTTCGCTCTGATAATCATGCGGTTTGTGAGCTGCTACGTTTAGGTGACTCCTGGACTTATGAGCCATATGAACGCTTTGATGTTACTTTTCCGGATGGCTCGATTGTCGAATACGGTCGAATTGACCGCAGCAATGCTACTTGGGATGAGGAATTTCAGGTGTTTACCTTAACCAGTGATGTGGAGGAAAGCTCGACTCGAAGTGAGGATATTTCCTTGGATTACGAATTTTATCATTCGGATTTACTTTCCCTGGAATGCGGAAATGATTATACCGTCACTGTGACACCAAAGGATATCAACGTCTGGGTATCGAGATTATTCTTAGGTGATGCAGACGGTTTTTCCATTTTGTATTACCAGGATGTGGACTCACTTGTCTATTGGGCTAATGAAGCAGCCTATCGCTGGAAGCTGCGAGGCATTGCAATATGGTCCCTTGGCCAGGAGGACATGAGGCTGTGGGAGGCACTGCCAAAACAAATATAACTTTGAAACAGAGGGTTGTTTACCTTTTGAGGTAGGCAGCCTTTTGCAATATGAAAAAGAAATGGAGGATTTTATTATGAAGGAATTATGGTCAACACTTTAGCTTGTCTTTGCCGGCATCGGAGGCTGGCTTGGATATTTCTTAGGAGGATGGGATGGACTGCTTTATGCACTGATTGAATTTACAGTGGTGGATTATATCACTGGTGTTATGTGCGCCATTGTGGATAAGAAGCTATCCAGCTCTGTTGGATTTAAGGGTATCTGTCGTAAGGTGCTTATTTTTACCCTTGTGGGCATTGCGAACATCCTGGATGTCGCAGTGATTGGAACCGGCTCTGTACTTAGAACTGCAGTGATTTTCTTTTATCTTTCTAACGAGGGTGTATCCCTTTTGGAAAATGCAGCCCACTTAGGCTTGCCTATTCCTGCAAAGATGAAGGATATCTTAGAGCAGCTACATGATAGAGCTGAAAATACAGAAAGCGAGGAAAAGTAGTATGAAGCTAGTAGAAGCAATTCTTACAAAGAATCCCTGCTATACAGCGGGAAAGAAAATTACAGTCAAAGGCCTTATGCTGCACTCCGTAGGCTGCCCTCAGCCAAGTGCAGCAGTTTTTATTAAGAACTGGAACAGCGCCAGCTATGATAGAGCCTGTGTACATGCTTTCATTGATGGTAATGACGGAACCGTATATCAGACGCTTCCTTGGAACCATCGTGGCTGGCATGGCGGCGGTGCTTCTAACAATACGCATATCGGTGTAGAAATGTATGAACCAGCTTGTATCAAATACACTGGTGGCGCTACCTTCACCTGCTCTGATACCAAGGCAGCAAAAGCAGTAGCGAAGCGTACTTATGAAGCGGCAGTCGAGCTCTTTGCATTTCTTTGTAAAGAGTACAGCTTGGATCCACTTGCCGATGGCGTAATCATCAGCAATGCCGAAGGTTATAAGCGTGGCATTGCAAGCAATCATGGTGATACAGAACATTTGTGGAACTAGCTGAATATGGGATATACAATGGACGGTTTCAGAAAAGCAGTTAAAGCTGCCATGAAAACAGAGACCGCTACTGATACCAGTGAAAGCAAGGAATATCCTGAGAAGCTGACTTCTGGTTATTATCGTGTTCGTAAAACCTGGAAGGATACAAAATCTCAGCCTGGTGCCTATCGTATTCTCTCTAATGTAAAAGCAAAGGTGGATGAAAACCCAGGCTATTCTGCTTTTGATAACGATGGCAATGTGGTTTATACGAAAGCTGCTGTAGAATCGGAAACGAAAGCAGAAAAAGCCTTTGAGCAGTATCGTGTGCGCGTTAACATTACAAATCTGAATATCAGAAAAGGTCCTGGTACCAACTATGATAAGGTGGGCCAGTATACCGGTGTTGGTGTATTTACCATTGTGGATGAAGCAGAAGACGCCGGTGCTACAAAATGGGTCTTGCTTAAGTCCTACGCTACGAAGTGTAACGGTTGGATTTCCCTTGATTATGCAAGTAAGCTGTAATTGAATATGTAGGTTTAGTGCCCGTCAGAGATTTATTTCTTTGATGAGCATTATTTTTTTGCTCAAAAACCGGAATTTGCCTTCCCGGAACCCCTTAGGAAGTTAGAAGGAAAAACCTTCAAATGATAAGGAGGGATTGAAATAATGACTGATCAAGAAAAGCAGCAGATTGCTATCTATCGCAATCAGGGACTTAGCTATACAGCGATTTCAAATAGAATGGAGATTTCCGTCAACAGCATAAAAACCTACTGTAAGAGAAATGGTCTGGGTGGCTTGGGAGCCTTTGAAAAGACAAATGGCGCAGAGGTATGCACCTGTGAAAACTGTGGTGCACCGGTAGTACAAAATCCCGGAAGGAAGAAAAAACGCTTCTGTTCGGATAATTGTAGAAATGCCTGGTGGAACGCACATCAAGGCGAGGTTAATAAGAAGGCAAATTATGAGTGCATTTGTTCCTATTGTAATAAGCCTTTCATCTCCTATGGCAATAAGCACCGTAAGTATTGCAGCCATGAGTGTTATATCGAGGATAGATTTGGAGGTGCGTATTAATGCAGGTATTTAAGGACCTGACTATCAACCTCCAGGTAGCGCCAAGAGTGATGACACAGGAGGCTATGCAGAAGGATTTTGAATATGAAATGGCGCAAAAGCTCACCAGAAGCCTTTATGAAAAAGGCATCATTTCTGTTGATGAAATGCACAGAATACAGGTATTAAATAAGAAAAAATTCTCCCCGTTTTATGCGGAGATTATCGACTAATTAACTTGATAATTTGGACCGTTAGAGTGATATATAGTACTGACCAAACTAGGAGGTTAAACGGTGGCAAAGATAACAAAAATTGAAGCTGTACCAACAGTTAAGAAGAAAATTCGAGTTGCTGCCTATGCCAGAGTTTCAACCAACTCTGACGAGCAGCTATTAAGCCTCGAAACACAAAAAGAACATTATGAGAGCTTTATCAAGGCAAACCCGGACATGGAATATGCAGGGCTTTACTATGATGA